>NZ_JAPEHY010000035.1:0-53610 GCF_028823715.1 Shewanella sp. K8 | reverse complement strand
TGGTGTAAAACGTGTACGTCCACTAATTGCTCCTGATTGACCATAATCCGCCGTTTTGTCCAACGAATGGATAGTTTGCCTCAGGTGGGTCAATTTTAAGTCGGCGTTAGTGGGCCAGTTTTACATCGGCGCGGACATCCTTAAGGGAGAGAATGGCAGTGCTAATTGACGAACCTGGCAACGGTTTCGGAAAGCGTGGTCATCGCTTCACGCCGTTCCTCCAAGTAGTCGTGCCGGTTGTAGATACCTTCAACCCCTTTGAGTTTGTGATTTAGGCAACGTTCGGCCACATCCCCGGAAGTGCCTTGTCTCGCTAGCAAGCTACGGCAGGTGCGTCTGAGATCATGTACGGTGAAGTGTGGGATTTCTCCCATTAGGTTTGGTGGTTGTGTCTTCTTGCCAGCTTCATGCCCGAAGAGCTTGGTAATCGCTCTGTTTAAGGTGTCTTTACCCATGTATGGATTTTTACTTGAACGTCGGCTAGGGAACACATATTCAGAACCACAAGCTCTTACCTTTAATTCCTGTATCCAGGTCATCACTATTTCAGGTAATGGAATCGTTATCCCCACTCCTGATTTACTGCGTTCTTTCGATAAGTTCCACACCTGCTTTTCTAAATCAAATTCCTTCCAAGGCGCTTCAGCCAATTCAGACTTCCTAATGCCCAATGTAACCAGCAATGCACAAGCGAGATAGTTTTCACGGCTGAAGCTGTTGTTATTTTCACGAGCAACTTTAAAGAATTGCTTTAATTCTTCAATGGTTAAGGCTCGATCCTTACTTTTTTCAATACCACCAGCATCGGTTACCGAAAAGGCGCTGGCCGGATTGAAGGCAATTAAGCCAAGTTTGATGCCGTGATTAAAAAGCTGTTTGCAGTACATCAGCGCATCGTTGGCAATGGTTGGACGACCACTTTCGGTAATCTTTCTCAGAATATCTCTGATATCCATGGGGGTTACATCATTAAGTGGGATTTTTCCAATTTTAGGCGCGATGTCCTTTGAGAATATCCTGAGTGGGATCTCGGGGTGTTTAAGGCGTTTTTCTAACCCTGAGTACCAATCATCAAACAGGTCCTGCACAGTGTCTACTCTGGTCTGGGCAGCTTGGCGCTTTACCTGTATCGGGTCACTACCTAATCGTACTTGCTTCATCTGCTCTGCAGCTTTCAGGCGAGCATCAGCAAGTTTGAGATCGCTATACTTGGCGAGCGTCATTTCCTTGCGTTTGCCTGCATAACTGTATCTCAGCATCCAGTATGGGTCACCAGACTTTGGGATCACCAGATAGAGCCCATCGCCATCGGCATGGCGGCCAATAGCTGATTGCCTCAGTTTTGTTTCAATTTCCTTTACCGTCAGTGAGCCCATTGTGGCGACCTCCCTTTGCACTGTATCAGCCGTGGTGGGTGAAGTTGACTGCTCATCATTTTACCCACCATCTCACTATTCTGTTAAGTCCTATTTACCCACCATTTTACCCACCAATTGGCTGTGGAGGTTGGTGGGTAATATTGGACGCTAATAGACGGTGTTTAACTTATAGTCCATTAAAAACAAGTGGTTAATGTAAATATTTGACTCGGGTGGATTCTATTCCACGTTCTGGATCTGCTCTCTCATCTGCTCAATCAGCACTTTAAGCTCGACTGCGGCGGCGGTGATTTCGCTGCTGATTGACTTGGAGGCCAGGGTGTTGGATTCGCGGTTGAACTCTTGCATCATGAAGTCCAGTCTGCGGCCTTCGCTGCCACCCTTGTTGAGGATCCGGCGGGCTTCGGCCACGTGGGCTTCAAGGCGGTCCATCTCTTCGGCCACGTCCTGTTTTTGGGCCAGCAATACCATTTCCTGTTCCAGTCTGGCCGGGTCCAGTTCGCCCTGGATTTCGGCCAGGCGGTTACTGAGTTTTTCCCTTTGCCATTCCATCACCTTGGGCATGTGCTCGCGGACTATGGCGATCTGGGCTTCAACGGCATCCAGGCGGGTCAGCAGCATCTCTTTGATGGCGCTGCCTTCACGGCCGCGGGCTTCGATAAACTGATCGACGGCGCAGTCGAAGGCTTTGAGCAGTTCGGCGGCAATGGCATCCATGTCTTGCTCGGATGAGGACATGACCCCTGGCCAGCGCAGAATATCCACCGGGTTGAGCTCACCTTGGCCGGCTTGCTGTTTTACCCAGTTGGCGGCCTGCAACAGTTGCAGTGCCAAGTCCTGATTCATATTCAGCTGGGTACCTTGTTGATCGCTCAGCTCGTAGCGCAGGTTGACTTCTACCTTACCGCGATTGAGACGCTTGCGCAGTCTGTCTCGCAGCACAGGCTCCAGGCTGCGGAACTGTTCCGGCAGGCGCAGATAGGTTTCCAGATATCTCTGGTTGACTGAGCGGATTTCCCAGGAGGCTGTGCCCCAGTCGGCTTTATGCTCGATACGGGCGTAGGCGGTCATGCTGTGGATCATCAGATATTCCAGTTGCTTGAAGACGGGTGTAGCAGAGGATTATAGACAGCTTGCCCCCGGGGTTAAAGTGAAGTGTATACACTTTGTCGGTTCGATACGGATCCGCCATGGCGTCAAGCGCCGCAAGGCCCTATAATATGCAGCCAATTCAGTCCAGACGACAAAATACAGGAATTCATTATGCGTCCCAGCAACAGAACTCCGGCTCAAACCCGCCCCATTTCAATCACTCGCCAGTTTACCGCCCATGCGGAAGGTTCTGTGCTGGTCGAGTTCGGCGATACCAAAGTACTCTGTACCGCCAGTTTTACCGAAGGGGTGCCGAGATTTCTCAAAGGCCAGGGCCAAGGTTGGGTGACGGCAGAATATGGCATGTTGCCCCGTTCTACCCATAGCCGTATGGATCGCGAAGCGGCCCGAGGCAAGCAGTCTGGTCGTACCCAGGAAATTCAGCGCCTCATCGGCCGTGCTTTGCGCGCTGCTGTGGATATGAAGCTGCTGGGTGAAAACACCATAGTGATCGACTGTGATGTGATTCAGGCCGACGGCGGTACCCGCACTGCGGCCATCACTGGTGCCTGTGTGGCTCTGGTGGATGCGCTTAATTGGGCTCGTGCCAAGGGTATTCTCAAGGCCAATCCGCTCAAATTCCTGATCGCCGCCGTGAGCGTGGGGATTTTTGAAGGTGAGCCTATCTGTGACCTGGAATATATCGAAGACAGCGCCGCCGAAACCGATATGAATGTGGTGATGACAGAAACCGGCAAGATCATCGAGATACAGGGCACCGCCGAAGGCGAGCCGTTCAGCCATGAAGAGTTGCTGAGTCTGCTGGAGCTGGCCAAGCATGGCATTCGTGAGATTATCGATGTGCAGAAGGCTGCATTGAGTTAAGTTTTTTTAAGGACCCCATGAGGGTCCTTTTTTTCGTACTCCAGAGAGTACTTGTTCGTACCCGTGAGCCTTAAGGGCTTACCCATAATCACAAGAGGAGAGATCGTGAAAGCCTATCAGCGCGAGTTTATTGAATTTGCCCTTGAGCGTCAGGTGTTGAGATTCGGTGAGTTTACCCTGAAGTCCGGCCGCAAGAGCCCATACTTCTTCAATGCCGGTCTGTTTAACACTGGCCGGGATCTGGCCCGCCTGGGCCGTTTTTATGCTGCTGCGTTGGTGGATGCCGGTATCGATTACGATCTCCTGTTTGGCCCGGCCTACAAGGGGATCCCCATCGCCACAACCACGGCTGTAGCCTTGGCCGAACACCATGATCTGGATATTCCTTACTGCTTTAACCGCAAAGAGAAGAAAGACCACGGCGAAGGCGGCAATCTGGTTGGCAGCGAGCTCAAGGGTAAGGTGATGTTGGTGGATGATGTGATCACCGCAGGTACCGCTATTCGCGAGTCCATGGAGATCATTCAGGCCAATGGCGCGACTCTGGCCGGGGTATTGATTGCCCTCGACCGTCAGGAGAAGGGCAAGGGCGAACTGTCTGCCATTCAGGAAGTGGAGCGCGACTTTGGTTGCCAGATAGTGGCCATCATCAAGCTGGCCGATTTGATTGCCTACTTGGCCGAGAAACCGGGGATGGAGCAGGAGTTGGCCGCCGTTAGCGCCTATCGTGAACAGTACGGTATTTAATGCCGTCCAGGATAGATATCGGCTCTTACAGAAGCTTGAGTAACTTTCTGTACAGTCCATAAAAAACGCTGCCTTGGCAGCGTTTTTTATGGCGGAGAGGCTATTTGGCCTGATGCAGAAACTCGGCGCGGGTGGCCGGGTTGGACTTGAATACGCCGCCAAGAGCCGTAGTGGTGGTGGAGCTGGTGGAATCCATCACACCGCGGGATTTAACGCAGTAATGCACCGCATCCATTTTTACCGCCACATCTTTGGTTTCCAGCAGGGTCTGCAACGCAACCAGTACTTGCTGGGTCAGGCGCTCCTGCACCTGTGGCCGCTGGGCAAAGAAACGCACTATGCGGTTGATCTTCGACAGGCCGATGATCTTCTTCCGCGGCAGATAGGCCACAGTAGCAGTGCCATCTATGGTCACCAGATGGTGCTCACAGGTGCTGGTGAGGCTGATGTCCTGCACCCGCACCATTTCATCGAAGCCCATCTTGTTGTCGATAACAGTGATCTTGGGGAAGTTGGCATAGTCGAGGCCGGAGAAAATTTCGTCGACATACATCTTGGCGATACGTTTCGGCGTATCCATCAGGCTGTCGTCGCTCAAATCCAGCGACATCAAGGTCAAAATGGCCTTCATATGGGCCTCTATTTTTTCCTTGCGCTCCTCGGCCGACAAGCCACAGGGTACCATGGGGGTCTCGAGTCCTCGCTCCAGGAGCGCGGTCTGAACCATCAAAGCTGCTTCACTCAATGCCATTGTTTTCCTCCGGCGGATAGGCGCCAAGCCAGTGCCTTCCGTTTGTTACTGTCCGCGCAAGCTGTGACGCTTTTCACATTTATCTGCGGGAAGCGGAGGATACCGCTATTTGCTGTAAATTCATACCAGAAAAGCCCCATAGCACGAAAAAAGCCGCTCCCTGGAGAGCGGCTTGGTTTACGGCTGTTAAACTTAAACGCCCAGATTCTGCTTCAGGAAGTTTAGCATTTTCTGATAATAGATGGCTCTGTGGCTTTCATCGTAGAAACCGTGGCCCTCATCATCCATGATGATTTTCTGGTAGGGGTAGTTACGCTTCTTGAGCGCATCTTCCAGGGCTTCAAACTGCTCTATCGGAGCGCGCTCATCATTGCCACCGTGCACAAGCAGCAGATTGGCCTTGAGCTTGTCGACGTTGCGAGTGGGCGACATGGCACGCAGCACGGCCTGATCCTGACCAAGCACAGTTCGCAGGTAGCTGGTCCCCGAGTCACGTTCCTGCACGTCACCTTCTTTAAACATCATTTCCAGGTCGTACACCCCGGCAAAGCCGATGGCGCACTTGAACAGATCCGGCTCCATGACCGAGCTTTGCAGCGCGCTGTAGCCGCCAAAGCTGCCGCCGACGATACAGATGCGCTTCTTGTCCACTATGCCTTGCTCTATCAGATGGCGGGTGGCGTCTATGATGTCGTACTGAATTTCACTGCCCCACTTGCGGTAGCCCGCTTGCTGGAAGGCTTCGCCGTAACCACCCGAACCGCGGAAGTTAACCTGCAGTACGGCTATGCCCTGATTGGCCAGCATCTGGTTTTGAGGATCAAAGCCCCAGCTATCCCTGACATAGTGTGGGCCGCCGTGCGGGTTGACCACCAGAGGCAACTGTTTGGGATCTTTGCCGGGTGGCAAGGTCAGGTAGGCTTGAATTGTCATGCCGTCACGCACCTTGATATCCATGGGTTTCACTTCGGCCATTTTGGCCGGATCTATGCTTCCCATGGTGCGCAGCAGGTGTCTGAGTTTGACCGCTTTGGTGTCAAACAGATAGTAGTCGCCCGGGTTGCGGTCGTTGAAGGCCAGAATGACCATCTTGTCGGCGTTACGGGTCTCGCTGACGATGCGTACCTGGTGCCCCGGCAGGCTGGCCAGCAGTTGCTTCAGATACACAGCATGCTGATCTTCAGAGTCAACAAAGGCGTAGGTTGGGTAACCGTTGGCAAATTCCACCGCGTAGAGCTGTTTGTTCTGGCCGTTGATCCAGAAGTTGTCCGGCTCGACTCTGGCATCACTGACTATCTGCTGCTTTTCACCGGTTTTCAGGTTGACCCGATACACGGCCTTGGGCTCACCGGCCAGGGAGGCGGAGGCATAGACACTGTTGGGATCTTCGGTAAAGGAGATAGGGGTAAAGTCCTTCAAACCTATGTTCAGCTTGTCTGTGTCAATCCATTCGCCGTCGTTACGGTAGAAAATACGGGTGTTGTTGCTTCTGTCCTGACCGGCAACAAAGCGCACTTCACCGTCATCATCTGTCATGAAGCTGGCCATACCTATGGGAGAGCGGGTGATTTTCTTGCGGGTGCCGCGGTAGACATCAACCTGATAGACATCCTGCAACTGTTCATAATCCAGGCTGCGACCGCCGTTCCAGGGGATGGCGTTGACCAACATGTAGCGGTCATCATCCGGCAGGGGATCGAGTACATAGGCAGTGGCCTGGATAGCGGTGTTTTTCTTCAGGTGGGAACCGGTTTGCTGCTGGCCCGAATTGTAACCGAACAGATAGGCGGCCTTGGAGCCATCGGCATTCACCGCCATCAACTCACCATAGTAGAGCGGGCGATCATCCCAGCCCTTGAGGTATTCCTTGGCGACCACGACACGTTCATCGTTGACCCAGGAATAACTGCCCACTTGGGCGTTGCCCGGGAAATAAACAATGTGCTTGGCACTGAGATCTTCAGTATTCAGGATCAGTAGCTTATCTTTTCCTTCGTGATTCATGATCACGCTGAGATAGTCACCTGAGGGGGAGATTTTGACATTGGTGTATTGCGCACCCTGGCTGAAAATTTCTGCCGGCGTGGGTGCTTGATTGCTCTGGGCCAAAGCGAGAGTGGGTGCCAGCAGTAACGTGCTAGCCAACAAAGGTTGGAACTTCATTTGACATCCTTGTATTTATTATTGGCGGTTTATGTTTGTTTGATGTTAATGAAATGCTTGGGTTTGGACAAGGCTAAATCCATAAAAAAAGGACGGTTTTTACCGTCCTTGATCCCGAAAATAGAGGGCTCAGCTCTGTAATAACTGGCTTTGAATAAACTGCCACTGCTCCTCGAAGTGAGCCGTTGGCTTGAGCTTGAATTCACTGCGAACAAACTGGGCAATACGGCCTTCGGCCACGGCCAACAGCAGGTTTGCCAGAATGGCTTCATCCAGGGCGAATTTTTGCCCTTCTCGCAGGGATTTTTCCCGCAGGATCTGCTTCAGATGGGTTTCCAACTTGGCAAACAACAGGTTGATCCTTTCTCTGAGACGCTCATTTTCGCCCAGCAGGGCATCACCGCTCAGTACCCGGGAGATCCCTGGGTTGCGCTCGGCAAACACCAATAACAGCTGCAGTGCCTGTTGGCAGCGTTTCATGGTGTCTTTCTCCTCATCCATGATGAGGTTGATGCGTGACAGCAGAGAGTCTTCAATAAACTCAATCAGGCCTTCAAACATCCGCGCCTTGCTGGGAAAGTGGCGATAGAGCGCCGCTTCCGACACGCCAACTTCCGAGGCCAGCTTGGCGGTGGTAATCCTTTGCCCCGGATTGGTTTCCAGCATTCTGGCAAGGGATTGGAGTATGTGTTCACGACGATTGATTTTTTCTTTTACAGCCATGTTTCGCTCTGTCAGTGGCAGGAATTATTGAGTGCCTGAATGGCCGAAGCCACCTTCGCCTCTGTCCGAGGTGTCAAATTCATCCACCAGTTTGAACTGGGCTTGAACGACGGGCACAAACACCAATTGGGCCAAGCGGTCACCTATCTCCAGGGTGAAAGGTGTCTGGCTGCGGTTCCAGCAGGAAACCATCAGCGGGCCCTGATAGTCAGAGTCGATCAGGCCGACCAGGTTGCCGAGTACTATGCCGTTTTTGTGGCCCAGACCCGAGCGGGGCAGGATCACCGCCGCCAGAGAAGGGTCGGCCACATGAACCGCAATTCCGGTCGGGATCAATACAGTTTCACCCGGGGCTATGGTGATGCTGGTGTCCAGCATGGCGCGTAGATCCATGCCGGCACTGCCTGGGGTCGCATAGCTTGGCAGCGGAAATTCACTGCCAATACGCGAGTCGAGAATTTTCAGTTCTATGGGTGTTTTCATGAGTTGTTTTTATGCTTCGCTATCAGGATCAGCAACTGTTTGGCCAGGCTCAACTTGTCGGTGGCCGGCAGTTCATCACAACCTGTTGCAGAAAATACTTTCAGGGCATTCCGGTCGGCGTTGAAACCCTGACCCGGAACAGACACATCGTTGGCGGCAATCATATCGAGTTTCTTGCGCTTGAGCTTGTCACGCGCATAGGTCTCCACCTCATGGGTTTCTGCCGCAAAACCCACGGTAAAGGGCCGGATAGGATGGCTGGCGACCGTTGCCAGAATATCCGGGTTACGCACCAGCGCCAATGCCATGGTTTCGGAAGATTTTTTTATCTTGGCTTCGGCGACATCGGCGACACGATAGTCTGCCACTGCGGCGCAGCCAATAAAAATATCCTGCTGTTCAACCCTTTGCATCACGGCATCGAGCATCTCTTTGGCCGATTGCACATCGACTCGGGTCACCCCTGCCGGGGTAGCTAAATTAACCGGGCCGCTGACCAGAGTCACTTCGGCGCCCATCTGCGCCGCCGCAGTGGCCAGTGCAAACCCCATCTTGCCAGAGCTGTGGTTGGAGATATAACGCACAGGATCTATCGCTTCACGGGTCGGTCCGGCGGTGAGCAGCAGCTTTTGGCCGGCCAAAAGCTGCTGCTCAAAGCAAGCGGCGGCTCGCTTGGCGATATCATTGGGTTCCAGCATACGCCCCGGGCCGACTTCACCACAGGCTTGGCTGCCGCTATCCGGGCCCCAGATACCATAGCCGCGCTCGGCCAGCACCTTGAGGTTCTCCTGAGTCGCTACGTTTTGGTACATCTGTTGGTTCATCGCCGGGCAGAGCATCACCTTAGCCGCCGTTGCCAGGCAGATGGTGGTGATCAGTTCATCGGCCATACCGGCACGAATACGGGCCAACAGGTTGGCGGTAGCGGGGGCAATGATAACCAGATCGGCCCAGCGGGCCAACTCGATATGCCCCATGGCTGCCTCGGCCGCAGGATCCAGCAGATCTGAGGCCACTGGATGGCCGGATAACGCCTGCAAGGTCAGCGGGGTGATGAATTCCATGGCGCTCTGGCTCATGACGACCCTGACTTCGGCACCTCTGTCCTGCAGACGCCGCACCAGTTCGGCACTCTTGTAGGCGGCAATGCCACCGCCAATCCCCAAGAGGATTTTTTTATGCTTCAGGCTCATAGAGACAATCAACTGATGGTAATTGGCGGCTAAGATATCACAAAGCTCCCCCGACTTGGCAGGATGCAGCTTCAAAAATCTCGACCATAATTGAAACAAAGTATAGGGCACAGGGACGGGAGCCAAGGATGGGGATCAGAGACTGGCCAACGGGCGAGGGACCGAGGGAAAAGCTGCTGCAGCAGGGAGCCAAGGGCCTGAGTGATGCCGAGTTACTGGCAGTATTACTGCGTAACGGCCTGGCGGGGCAGAGTGCGGTCGAGTTGGCCAGAGATTTGCTCGCGGCATTCGGTTCACTGCGGCAACTCTTGGTGGCACCGCTGAATCAGGTTGCTCGAATTCCGGGAATGGGGCCGGTAAAATATACCCAATTGCAGGCTGCTGCCGAACTTTCGAGGCGAATTTCCCGGGAAAAGCTGCAAAGAGGGGCGGTTTTGACAAATCCTGATTTGACTCGCGACTATTTAATGAGACAATTAGCGGACCGTGCCACCGAGGTGTTTGCGATTCTGTTGCTGGACAGCCAGCACCGAGTGATCCAATTCGTGGAGTTATTCCATGGCACCCTGGACTCTGCATCCGTCTATCCACGAGAGGTGGTTAGGCTGGTGCTGGAAAAACAGGCCGCGGCGGTCATAGTTTGCCATAATCACCCGTCCGGCGTGGCTGAGCCCAGCCAGGCTGACAGGCGAATTACTGAGCGGTTGAAATGTGCGCTCGCAACCATAGATGTTTCACTTCTGGATCATATGGTTGTAGGGGATTGCGAGATAGTTTCCTTCGCAGAACGCGGATGGATGGATTGATCCATCGCTTGATCTTTCCTCAGTTATCCTGTATAACATGCGCCCTCTTTGTGCCTCGGGCGACGGCCATACGAGGCACATTAATGCTCGAGCGTTAAAATTGTTTTTTGGAGAAGATTGACATGTCAAGAGTATGCCAAGTTACTGGCAAGCGACCAATGGTTGGTAACAACCGTTCGCACGCAAAAAACGCAACTCGTCGTCGTTTTTTACCTAACCTGCAGAACCACCGTTTCTGGTTAGAAGACGAAAAGCGTTTCGTACAATTGCGCGTTTCTACCAAGGGTATGCGCATTATCGACAAGAAAGGTATCGAAGTCGTTGTTGCTGAACTTCGTGCCCGTGGCGAGAAGGTGTAATAGAAAATGGCTAAAGCTAAAGGCAATCGTGAGAAGATCAAGCTGGTTTCAAGCGCCAAGACTGGTCACTTCTACACTACCGACAAGAACAAGCGTAACATGCCTGAGAAAATGGAGATCAAAAAGTTTGATCCCGTAGTTCGTCAGCACGTTATCTACAAAGAAGCCAAAATCAAGTAATTCACTTGGTATTTGAATTCTTGGAAAGCCCCTCTCGCAGGGGCTTTTTTTTGATTTGAATTTGGCCGCCGCGGCCGTAGTCGAGCCGGTTTGGCTCTCGTTGCCCTTAAGCTTATCTCCTTTGTCACCAAGCTGCCTCTATCACCTTCAATCCACTTTAGTCCTACCTCCAATCCACTTTAGTCCTGAGTTATTCCGCGTAAGAATCCGGCTGCTGGCCTTCTGCGGTTCAGGTGGATTCATACTTTCTAAACAGATCCCTGCTATACCTTTCTATGCAATCACTTGAACCGCAGCGGCGAATATTTACTCGGTTTGAGTCTCAGGGGGGAAGACGCTGGATATGGCTTACCCTTCATGTGAATAGTTAGAGATTTAAAATAAGTATTTGTGCAAATAAATTCTTTTTAAGTGAATTTAAATGCATTACTATGTTGTCCGTGCCACGGGGGTGGCATTCATTTTATGTCGGCTTTAACGAGTGTGAGGTAAATCCCAAGGTGCGTACCACAGAATTGGTTGATGGTTTTCGTCATTCTGCTCCCTATGTCAATGCTCACAGGGGCAAGACATTTGTTGTGATGTTGGGGGGCGAGGCGTTGGCTCAGCCTAAGTTTCGCTCCATCATCAATGATGTTGCTCTGCTGCATAGCCTGGGGATCAAGGTGGTATTGGTCTATGGCGCCCGGCCACAGATAGACGAAGCCTTGGCTAACAATCAGATTGAGCCTGCCTACCATCAAGGCGTGCGGATCACCGATGAAGCCACTCTCAAGGTCATTAAGCAGGTAGCCGGTTCTTTGCAGTTTGATATTACAGCCAGGTTGTCCATGAGCCTGTCGAACACGCCGATGCAGGGCGCGCAGATCAACGTGGTCAGCGGTAACTTTGTCATCGCCCAGCCTTTGGGGGTCGATAATGGTATTGACTATTGCCTCTCAGGCAAGGTGCGTCGTATCGATGTTCAGGGACTCAAACGGCAGATGGAAAACAACTGCATCATCCTGATGGGGCCGATAGCGGCTTCAGTCACCGGCGAGAGCTTTAACCTCACCGCCGAAGAAGTGGCGACTCAGGTGGCTATCAAGCTCAAGGCCGACAAGATGATAGGCTTCAGCTCCCAGAATGGTATTTTGGATCGCAACGGTGATGTGATTGCCGAGCTGATGCCCAACGATGCTCAAAAAATTCTCGATAAACTGGCCGGCCAGGGTGAAGGCTGTGTCGGCACCATGGCGTTTCTCAAGGCCAGTATTGATGCCTGTCGCAGTGGCGTGCCCCGCTGCCATCTGGTCAGCTATCTGGAAGATGGTGCCCTGTTGCAGGAACTCTTCTCCCGTGAGGGCATAGGTACCCAGATAGTCACAGAGAGTGCCGAGCGCTTGCGGCGCGCATCCATTGCTGATATTGGCGGCATACTCAACCTGATCCGCCCGCTGGAAGAGCAGGGGATCCTGGTGCGTCGCTCCCGCGAGCAACTGGAGATAGAAATAGAGCAGTTTATGCTGATTGAGCGTGATGGCCTGGTGATAGGCTGCGCGGCGCTCTATCCCTTTGAAGAGGACAACGCCGGCGAGTTTGCCTGTCTGGTGGTGCATCCTGACTATCGCGACGCCGATCGCGGTAGCCTGCTGTTGCAGAACATCATAGGCCAGGCCAAGGTGCGTGGTTATTCCAGGCTGTTTGCGTTGACGACCCGCAGCATTCACTGGTTCCTGGAACACGGCTTTGAGCTGGTGGAGGTAGATGCCTTGCCGAATAAGAAGAAGCAGCTCTATAACTACCAGCGTCGCTCCAAAATTTTGGCGCTTGACCTGTAAAAACCAGCCCCGCTCAGCGGGGCTTTTTGTAAGCAGGTATATTCCATTTGTTGACATATTATGTCTTTAGCTCCTAAGCTAAGCCCACTTATGCCTATCCATTAAGGAGCAAGAGATGAACAGTGGAAGTTACGAGTTGGCGCCATTGACCGGCATCGCCAGTGGCAGTTTTATCGCCTTGATACTGATGTTGGCGGCCATCTTGCTGCTGATCCGCATTCGGAAGATGCCGGCAACGGCCAAGAGCGCCGCCTCGGGTTTGCTGTTGGTAACACTGGCGGGATCTGTGTGGGTATTTTGGCAGGCGCAGGCATCCAAGGTGGAATTGACGGCTCAAAGCCTGGTGGTCGAGGTGCCATTCTACGGCCAGAGCCTGGCTCCAGAGCATCTGCGTATCTCAGAGGCGAAAGTGATTAATCTCGGCGATGCCAACGGCCCCAAGCTTGGCATGCGTACCCAGGGCATAGGCCTGCCCGGTTACACCCTGGGGTGGTATCGGCTCAACGATGGCAGCAAAGCGTTTGTGGCTCTGACGGAAAAAGACAGCGTCTTGTTACTGCCGACCGACCTTGGTTACAGCCTGCTGCTGAGTATGCCCGAGGCGGAGAGTTTGCTTAAAGGGCTGGGGCAGAACCTGCCGGGATAAACGTTGAATATTGCCAACCGGCCCGGAAACTCCATCCGGGCCGGTTGTATTTGTTACCTGCGAGAGCGTTTTCGCAGCATATCCAAAGTAAACAACACCAGGGCGGCCCAAATAAAGCCGAAGGTAATACTCTTTTCGATATCGAAGGGTTCATCGAACAGGGTCACTGCCATGATAAACATGATGCTTGGGCCTATGTACTGGAAGAAGCCCAGCATGATCAGCGGGATCCGCACTGCTGCACCGGCAAAGCACAGCAAGGGGATGGTGGTGATGATACCGGCGGCCATCAGCAGCAGGTTGAGATCCCAACTGTTGCTGAGCATATTGGCGCCGGCTTCACCGGTGCCCAGCAGTAAAAAGCCCAGCGCTGCCGGCATTAACACTGCAGTTTCGACCAAAAGGCCAGTCTTGGCGTCGACATTGACCTTCTTGCGCAGCAGAGCGTAGAAACCGAAGGAGGCTGCGAGCCCCAGGGATACCAGCGGAATCGAGCCGAAAGAAACCAGCTGGATCACCACCCCGGCAGCGGCAAGCGTTACCGCCACCCATTGTAGTCTCCCGAGCCGCTCCCCCAGAAACAGCATGCCGAGCAACACATTGAACAGCGGGTTGATAAAGTAGCCCAGGCTAGCATCCAGCATATGATCATTGTTGACCGCCCAGATAAACAGCAGCCAGTTGCCAGCGATAAGAATCGAAGTCAGCAGCAGTACCGCCAACTGTTTCGGGCGCTTGAGCAACAGCCTGAGCTGTCCGAAACCACCGATAAACTGCATCAGGATCCCCATAAAGACGAAGGACCAGATGATGCGGTGCAGCAGGATCTCGGGGGCCGAGACATGATGCAACAACTTGAAGTACAGCGGCGCAAAGCCCCAAAAAATATAGGCGCAAAGGGCGAGAATGACCCCCTTGCGGTATTCGGTTTCAGGCATAGGTACTACACAATGACGAAAAGGAGAGAAGGGCGATTGTAGGGGGCAAAGCCCCTCGGCTCAAGTTATCGACAACAGATTCAGTGTTTAGGTTTTAAACAGCTACTCAGCCGACCATGTAAGTCCCTGTACCAAAAGCGATATGGCTGCCTTTTTCATTATGCAGCTCCATTCGACAGACAGAGACCCTGTTGCCGGCACGGATCACTGTTCCTGTGCCGCTGAAGACTTCTCCCCAGCCGGGGCGCAGATAGTCGATCCTGAGATCTATGGTGCTCAGGGTTTGCAGTCGCTGTTGCAGCTGCTCCACTGTCCAGTTGTCGCGACTGATAACTAAGCCGGAGAATGCCGTTAGGCCGCCAACCACATCCAGCACGGTTGCGGTAACCCCGCCATGGAGTATTTTTTGATGTATGTTGCCGATTAGCTCCGGCTTCATTTTGATCTCCACTTCGACACCAGAGGCGTCGTATCGGCGGATCCCAAGGCCGAGAAGATTGTGAAAAGGCACATGTTTATCAAATACTTCTGCTACCTTGGCGAGTACCTCGGCTTGAATGTCCTGGCTCATAGGGCTTCCTGCTGTTGTTGTTTTTTAGAGCAATCAATCTAACGCTAATATGGCCGTTTGCCTAGTCCGGGCGGAAAAATCCCCTCTTGGCTGGCACTCTGGTGTTGGCTTCATTTAGAATAGCGGCCTCTTCTTTGGACACAGACAGTCATGGATCAGCCGCTGAGTATCGCTCCCGAGAGCCTAAATCATCCCCAAGACCCTATGCAGCAAGCCTTGCAGCAGGTATTTGGCTACCGCACTTTCCGTGAAGGGCAGCGCCAGGTGATTGAACGTGTGATGGCCGGGGAAGACTGCATGGTGATCATGCCCACCGGCGGCGGCAAGAGTCTGTGTTACCAACTGCCCGCATTGTTGATGCCAGGGCTGACCCTGGTGGTTTCGCCGCTGATCTCCCTGATGAAAGATCAGGTCGACAGCCTGCTGCAGACAGGGGTCAATGCTGCTTATCTCAACTCATCCTTGCCCAGGGAGCAGAGCCTCAAGGTGCTGCGCCAGTTGCATCAGGGGGAGATCCGCCTGTTGTATGTCTCGCCGGAGCGCTTGCTGCAACATGAATTTATTGAACGGTTGCAATCCCTGCCGCTATCGATGTTTGCCGTGGATGAGGCGCACTGTATCAGCCAGTGGGGCCATGATTTTCGCCCCGAATATGCCCAGCTTGGCCGCCTGAAACAGCTGTTTCCCGGCGTGCCTGTGATGGCGCTGACCGCCACCGCCGACAAGGCGACCCGGGATGATATCTGCCAGCGGCTCAATATCGCCCCCTATGTGCTTCTTTCCAGCTTTGATAGGCCGAATATTCGCTACACAGTGGCGGAAAAGCTCAACGCCGCCAATCAATTGCGCCAGTTTATCGCCGCGCAGAACGGCGCCGCCGGAATTGTTTATTGCTCCAGCCGCCGCCGGGTCGATGAAGTGGCCGAAAGGCTACGGTTACAGGGCTATGCCGCCGAAGGCTATCATGCCGGTATGAGCAGCGACGAGCGCGCCAGTGTTCAGGACAGATTTCTCAAGGAACAGTTGGATATAGTGGTGGCTACGGTCGCCTTCGGCATGGGGATCAACAAGTCCAACGTGCGTTTTGTGGTGCATTATGATCTGCCCAAGAGCATAGAGGCCTACTATCAGGAAACCGGCCGCGCCGGGCGAGATGGTCTTGAGGCCGAAGCCTTTATGCTGTTCGAGCCCGCCGATATCGGCCGGGTGCGCCACCTGATTGAGCAGGGTGAACCCGGGCCGCAGCAACAGGTGGAACTGCATAAACTCAATACCATGGCGGCCTTTGCCGAAGCCCAGACCTGCCGCCGCCAGGTGTTGCTGCACTACTTCGATGAGCCCGCGCTGGAGCCCTGCGGCAACTGTGACATCTGCCTGGATCCGCCCAAACGCTACAACGGCACCGAGGATGCACAGAAGGTGCTGTCCTGTATATATCGCTTGGGGCAAAAGTTTGGCATGAACCAGCTGATTGAGGTGCTCAGAGGCTCCAAATCGGCCGCTGTGGTTGACCGGGGGCACGACAAGTTATCCACCTGGGGTGTCGGCAAAGACAAGAGCCATGAACACTGGCTCAGTGTGACCAGACAGCTTATCCATTTGGGGCTGGCGAGCCAGGATATTACCCGCGGATCGAGTATTCGCCTGAATCCGGCCGCCAGGCCTGTGCTCAGGGGCGAAGTTGCACTGATGTTGGCCGAACCCAGAATTGACTTGCATGTTACCCGCAGGCGCAACGTCAGCAGCAAGGCGCCACTCAACTACGATCGCAAGCTGTTTGCCCGCCTCAAGCAGTTAAGGCGCAGCATAGCCGAAGAGCAGGACGTACCGCCCTATCTGGTATTCAACGATGCAACCCTGGCGGAAATGGCGGCGATTTTGCCTACCAGCCAGGGCGAGATGTTGGCGGTCAATGGTGTTGGTGAGCGCAAGTTGGCCCGCTTTGGCGATCAGTTCCTCGACGAGATAGAGGCTTATCTCGCCGGTGACTGATGTCGCTCGGCGGCTTTTTGCTGACTGAGTTGATTGACGCCGGCACGCTTCACCAGGCTATCCAGGGTATCGGGCTGCTGCAGCGAGGCCACTCCAATGCGCACGGCATGAGCCACTTGCCAGCTCTGCACTATCGGCTTGAGTTGCTCGCTGACCTGCAAGGCGCCCTGGACCGAGGTGTAGGGCAGCAGGATCACCATCTCATCCATACTGTAGCGCAGCAGTCTGTCTTGCTCTCTGAGCTTCTGTTCCAGCGCCCGCTGCAGGGCGGAAAGATCCACCTGACGTATATGGCTGGTACTCAGCAACAACAGACTCAAGGGGTAGTTGCCCTTCTTGGCGCTGCTGAGCATGGCATCCAGCTGCTGGGCCGCAGGCAGTTTTTCCAGTGCCTCGGTACTCGGTTGTTGCCAGCGGTTACGGCGACTGACCAACCAGATCAGCGCACCTATGATGGCGAGTGCCAGCACAGAGATGGTGCCGTAGGCCTGGCTCAGTTTGGAGCGCTGATCGGCACTGGCAAGACGAATGTTCTGCTGGGTTTCTACCTGCAACTGCTCTTGCTGGCTGAGCCTGGCCTTGTATTGCATAAAGCGGGTATTGTTGAGCTGCTTTTGGGCCTCGGCTGCGGCCTGGGCCGCCAGTTTCATCGCCTCGTATGCCGGTTTGAACTCTGCTCTTTCGGCGTAATAGTCACTGATAAGCTGTTGGGTATAGGCCACTTCATCGGCCAGTTGCAGCTGCTCGGCCTGTTGCGCCGCCTGCATCAACAGCCTTATGCCTTCATCGTCGTTGCGCTGGGCGAGACGTACCCTGGCCAATAGCCGGGTAGCACGCATATAGTTGTTTACTTTGCCTTGTTTTTCATAGGTCTGCAGGGCAATACCCACTAACTCGTCGGCAATCTCGGTTCTGCCCCTGGCGAGTTCTATCACGGCTATCTGGCTGTAACTGTTGGCAAGCTCCAGCGGTGAGCCTATCTCGGGCAGCAGTATTTTGGACTGTTTCAGCAGGCTGTCGGCTTGGGCCATATCCTCCTGCGCCAGCGCGACTCTGGCGGCCATCAATAACAGCACATGGCGAACCTTGCCTTTGGCTTCATCTGTGTCCAGTGCCAACTTGAGATAGTAGGCCGCTTGGCGCAGGTCGCCGGTGGAATACATCAGGCTGGCCATGTCGCCGTAAACATAGGCCAGAGGTGGCCATAGCCAGGACGGATTTTGACTGCTGATATCCGGGTAGATGTCCAGCGCCAGACGCAGATCTTCGATGGCGGTGCCATAGTTGCCAAGGTCGTTTTCCAGCTGGCCCTTGAGTCTCAGGGCGTTGACCAGAGCCTGGGGTTGGTTGTGGCGTTTGGCCTGCTCAATGGCGCCGTCGAGTAACAGCAGTGATTGTTTCAGATCGTCGAAATTGGCATAGGCATCGGCGCGGCAAATTTGAAAATAACTGTCTGCCTGTTCCAGCCTTAGCTGCTTGGCTCTGGCTTCTCCCAGTTCGGCCAGATTGATGGCGGCGCCGTTGTCTCCTAATTGCAGTAGTGCTTCACATTTAAATAACTGTAATCTCAGCACTTGAGCCTGGCTCAACTCTGAGGCCTGACGCTCAAGCTCGTTGATTTGGGTCAGCGCCAGCGTAGGATATTGATAGAGGGTGTTGGCCAGTGTGTCCAACCGCTCCGCGGCCCAAAGCACACAAGAAAATGACCACAGGAGCAAGCTCAGTGCCAAGAGGCGAAAATCCATTTTTTCTCCGCTGAGTGAAGGTGAGTTTTTCCGAGCGAAACCGTGTTGAGATAATAACTATTTTTTATCATTTTTGGCACAAAAAATGATGCTATCGGCAAGATTTTATTCATCTATTTAGCTTTAGATCACCAAGGCTTGAATGGTGCAAATCAGCACTTTAAGCCGAAATTTTCAACTGATGCTGAGAAATATAGGCTTGACAGCGAGCAAGGAGGCAGTTAATTATTGAACTTCTTGAACCCGGTGGGAAGAATATAAACCCACTTTTAACGAATTTTTATCTGGTATAGAACGGCTAAATGAACCCACAAATGCAACTGTCTCTCCTCCTCCTTACTCTCGCAGTCCCTGCGCGGAGGAGCTAGACTTGCACGTCGATTAGCAAGCCAGAACTCAAAACCCCGCGCCAGAAACCGCGGGGTTTTTTGTTTCTGGCACGGGAAAAATCAATCGAAACCCCTGAATGGAGAATCCAGATGTCTGACAGAGTGTTTATTTTCGATACCACCTTACGGGACGGCGAGCAGGCGCTGGCTGCCAGCCTGACAGTGAAAGAAAAACTGCAGATAGCCATGGCTCTCGAGCGCCTGGGGGTCGACATCATGGAGGTGGGGTTCCCGGTTTCCTCTCCCGGCGACTTTGAGTCGGTACAGACCATAGCACGTACCATCAAAAACAGTCGGGTCTGCGCCCTGTCGCGGGCACTGGAGAAAGATATCGACGCTGCGGCCCAGGCCTTGTCGGTCGCGGATCAGTTCCGCATTCATACCTTTATTTCAACGTCAAATATCCATGTGCAGAGCAAGCTGAAGCGCTCCTTCGACCAAGTGCTGGAGATGGCGGTAGGGGCGGTGAAGTATGCCAGGCGTTTTACCGATGATGTGGAGTTTTCCTGCGAAGATGCCGGCCGGACCCCGATAGATAATCTGTGTCGCATGGTTGAGGCGGCCATCGAAGCCGGTGCCCGCACCATCAATATTCCGGACACAGTGGGCTATACCATTCCCAGCGAGTTCGGCGGCATTATTCAAACCCTGTTCAACCGGGTGCCCAATATCGATCAGGCGGTGATCTCTGTGCACTGCCACGACGATTTGGGATTGTCGGTCGCCAACTCCATCATGGCGGTGCAACAGGGAGCCCGGCAGATTGAGTGTACAATCAACGGCATAGGTGAACGGGCCGGTAACTGCTCACTGGAAGAGATTGCCATGATCCTGGCGACCCGCAAAGACATCCTGGGGCTGGAGACAGGTATCAAGGCTCAGGAAATTCACCGCACCTCCTCCATGGTGAGCCAGCTATGCAATATGCCGATCCAGGCCAACAAGGCGATAGTGGGCGCCAATGCCTTTACCCATTCATCCGGTATCCATCAAGACGGCATGTTAAAGGCGCAAAACACCTATGAAATCATGACACCTGAGAGCATAGGCCTGAATCGCAATCACCTGAATATGACCTCACGCTCCGGCCGCCATGTGATCAAGCATCGAATGGAGCAGATGGGTTATTCAGAGCAGGATTATTCATTGGACCAACTGTACGACGCCTTCCTGAAACTGGCCGACAAGAAGGGCCAGGTGTTCGACTATGACCTGGAAGCCTTGGTGTATATGGAGGGCCGAGCGGCGGCCGACGACCACTTCCAGTTGCAGCAGCTGGTGGTGCAATCCGACTCTACCGAGGGCATGGCCACCGCCACTGTACGTATTGAAGCCGCCGGTGAGGTAGTGACCGAAGCCGCCACCGGCAATGGCCCTGTGGATGCCGCCTATAAGGCGATAGCCCGTGCCAGCGGCCAGAGCGTAGATATCTGCAGCTATAAGTTGAGCGCCAAAGGCGAAGGCCAGAATGCGCTGGGGCAGGTGGATATAACGGCTCAGTATCAGGGGCGCAATTTCCACGGTGTCGGCTTGGCTACCGATGTGGTCGAGGCTTCGGCCGCGGCCCTGGTGCATGTGATGAACCTTATTCAGCGCGCCGACCAGGTGGCGGATCATAAACAGAAAATACAACAGAGAAAGGAGTTGGGTGGCGTATGAGTTATCAGATAGCGGTATTGGCCGGCGACGGCATAGGCCCGGAAGTCATGGCCCAGGCCCGTAAGGTGCTGACGGCGGTAGAGCAACGCTTTGGTCTGGCAATGGAGTACGCCGAATATGATGTCGGCGGCATAGCGATAGATAACCATGGCTGCCCGTTGCCGGCATCGACCCTGGCCGGCTGTGAAGCGGCAGATGCAATTCTGTTCGGCTCGGTAGGCGGCCCCAAATGGGAAAAACTGCCTCCCAATGAACAGCCCGAGCGCGGCGCGCTGTTGCCACTGAGGGGCCATTTCGGCTTATTCAGTAACCTGAGACCGGCCAAGTTACATCAGGGGCTGGAACATCTGTCGCCGCTGCGCGCCGATATCTCGGCCAAAGGGTTTGATGTGCTGTGCGTGCGTGAACTGACAGGCGGTATCTACTTTGGCAAACCCAAGGGGCGTCAGGGGGAGGGCGAGAGCGAAGAGGCGTTTGACACCATGAGATACAGCCGCGCCGAGATCCGCCGTATCGCCCATATCGCCTTCGAGGCCGCCCGCGGCCGCCGCGGCAAGGTGACTTCGGTCGACAAGGCCAACGTGCTGGCCTGCTCGGTACTTTGGCGTGAAGTGGTCGAGCAGGTCGCGAGCGAGTATCCGGATGTGGAACTGGAACACATCTATATTGACAATGCCACCATGCAACTGCTGCGTCGCCCCTGGGACTTTGATGTGATGCTGTGCTCCAACCTGTTCGGCGACATACTTTCCGATGAAATCGCCATGTTGACCGGCTCCATGGGGCTGTTGTCATCGGCTTCCATCAACAGCAGTGGTTTTGGTCTCTATGAACCGGCCGGTGGCAGTGCCCCGGATATTGCCGGCATGGGGATTGCCAACCCGGTAGCGCAGATCTTGTCGGCGGCCTTGATGTTGCGCCACAGCTTGCAGCAGGAAGAGGCGGCGGCAGCGATAGAGCGCGCCGTAGGCAAGGCGCTGGCAGATGGCTTCTTTACCTGTGAGTTGTTGGCGCCGGAGCAGCGGGATAATGCCAAGACCACGGCAGAGATGGGCGACTATATCGCCAATGCGATTCGGGAGGGGGTGTAATGGGCAAGACATTGTATGAAAAGGTGTGGGATGCCCACCTGGTGGCGACGCCGGCGGGGGAAGCACCGATTATTTACGTCGACCGTCATCTGGTGCACGAGGTGACCTCACCCCAGGCCTTCAGTGGCCTGAAGATGGCCGGGCGCACACTTCGGGCACCGGATAAGACCTTTGCCACCATGGATCATAACACCTCGACCAAGAGCGCCAGTCTGGACGCCTTGAGCCCCATGGCGCGCACTCAAGTTGAAACCCTGGCACAGAACTGTCGCGAATTCGGTGTGCGTTTGTATGACATTCACCACCCCAATCAGGGCATAGTGCATGTGATGGGGTCTGAGCTGGGCATTACCCTGCCGGGTACGGTTATTGTCTGTGGCGATTCCCATACAGCTACCCACGGCGCCTTTGGCGCGCTGGCCTTCGGTATTGGCACCTCAGAGGTAGAGCATGTGCTGGCCACCCAAACGCTGCGGCAACTCAAGGCCAAGACCATGAGAGTCGAGGTCAAGGGGCAACTGGGTGAGGGCATTACCGCCAAGGATGTGGTACTGGCGATTATCGGCAAGATAGGCATGGATGGCGGCACCGGCTATGTGGTGGAGTTTTGCGGTGACGCGATTCGCACCCTGTCGATGGAAGGGCGCATGACGCTGTGCAACATGGCGATTGAGATGGGTGCCAAGGCCGGCATGGTCGCGCCGGATGAAACCACGTTCGCCTATCTTGAGGGACGTCAGTTTGCGCCCAAGGGGGCCGACTGGGATGCCGCCCTGACAGCCTGGAAGACGCTCAAGTCCGATGAAGATGCCATCTTCGATGCTTATGTGGAGTTGGAAGGCAGTGAAATCGCGCCGCAACTTACCTGGGGCACGAATCCGGGCCAAGTGGTGGCCATAGATAAACCTGTGCCCAACCCCGCCGAGGAGGCCGATGCCACAGTGCGCGGCAGTATGGAAAAGGCGCTGAATTACATAGGTTTGACTCCGGGTACCCTGATGACGGATGTGGCCATCAACAAGGTCTTTATCGGTTCATGCACCAATTCACGTATCGAAGATCTGCGTAGCGCCGCGGCGCAGATCCGCGGTCGACGGGTGGCTGACGGCGTGACCGCCATAGTGGTGCCTGGCTCAGGACAAGTAAAGGCTCAGGCCGAAGCCGAAGGCTTGGACAAACTGTTTGTCGAGGCCGGGTTTGAGTGGCGCTTGCCGGGCTGCTCCATGTGCCTGGCGATGAATGATGATCGCCTGGAAAGCGGCGATCGCTGCGCCTCAACCAGTAACCGTAACTTTGAGGGGCGGCAGGGACGCGGCAGCCGTACCCATCTGGTGAGTCCTGCCATGGCAGCCGCTGCCGCCATTGCCGGGCACTTTGTCGATATCCGCCACGCTGGCCAGGAGAAATAAAATGCAGGCTTTTACTATTCATCAGGGAATTGCGGTGCCATTGGATAGCGCCAATGTGGATACAGATCAGATCATCCCCAAACAGTTTCTGTCCAAGGTCACCAAGGATGGCTTCGGTGTCCATCTCTTTCACGACTGGCGCTATCTGGATGATGCCGGTGAGCAGCCGGATCCTGCCTTTGTGATGAACCAGCCCAGATATCAGGGAGCCTCTATTTTACTGGCGCGGGAAAACTTCGGTTGTGGCTCCAGCCGTGAACACGCGCCTTGGGCCCTGGCCGACTATGGTTTGCGGGTGATTATTGCGCCCAGCTTTGCCGATATCTTTTACGGCAACGCCATCAATAATGGATTATTGCCGGTGATCCTTGAGGCCGCTGAGGTGCAGCAGTTGTTTGAGGAGGTAACGGCGACCGAAGGCTGTGAAATCAAAGTCGACCTGCAGCAGTGCCAGGTTGTTTCACCATCCGGGAAACGCTTTGCATTTCAACTGGCTGAATCTGCCCGTCATAAGCTGCTCAATGGATTGGATGCCATCGGCCTGACTCTGTCCCATGAGCAGGCCATCGCCGATTATGAAGCCGGGCTGCCGGGCTGGCGCGCCTAATCCCGTCTATTATTTCAGCGTACACTTGTACAAGAGCAGACCAGTGGCTTGGTAACAGGTCTGCTCTCTTGTGTTCCAAACAAGCATGTTGACTGTAATTACCTATAATTTATTTTTTAAAAACATTTGGTTATAGGTTTTGTTCATAGGGAAGTAGACTGCAACTTTGAATGCTTAGTGATTTATGCTGTTTGTCTGACTTAAATTAAGTGAACAAGTGTTTTTATGGTGGATTGATGATTTATTCCTGTTTTTCAAGTTGATAGCTTTTTTCCTTTTGGGTTTCAATTCTTTTCAGCAAACATTAATGCCGTTTCCTCTCTGTTTTAAGCACTGATGGCGTGACTTGTGTCACTTTTACGTCTTTATTTGTTGATTTTTGTGGTTGTTTATCCTGTTTTTTGCTTGCTGCTTGCAAAGATATTCTGTGTCAGTAAACTGCGCCGCAACAAAATGGAGTTATTACTCTATTCAGAAATTGCTAAATAAACAGACAGAGAATAACAATGAAGAAACAACTTATTGCTGTCGCCATTGCGGCCAGCTTTGTGGGAGCAACGACTCAGGTTCAAGCAGCTGGTTTCCAACTGGCAGAATCTTCCGCGACCGGACTTGGACGTGCCTTCGCCGGTGAAGCGGCCATGGCCGATAACCCTGCGGCTCAGGGGCGTAACCCTGCCATGCTCAGCTATCTTGAAGGTCGGCAGATCTCTGCCGGTGCCATCTATGTGATGCCGGACGTTGACGCCACGGGGCGGGTGTCATTGACATCACTGTCAGATAAACTGCCATTCTCTGTAACCATGAATGCTGATGCGCTCGATGTGGCCGATAATGCCGCAGTACCTAACTTCTATTACTCCAATCAGCTCAACGACAGTTGGACCTGGGGTCTGGCACTGAACTCCAACTATGGTCTGTCTACCGAACTGCCGGCCGCTCACGCCGCCTCCATTTTTGGTAACAAGACCGCGGTGACTACTGTAGAGCTGAACACCAATATTGCTTACCGCATTGATGAGCACTTCACTGTGGGTGCCGGTCTGCGCGGTGTGTATGGTGACGGTGAGATAGGCGCATCTGTTCCTGGCTGGATAGAAGGCGTTCGTGCTATCCCTGGCTTGCCGGCAGAGGTAACTTCTCGTCTGCCTGCCGCCGGCACCGAGCTCAAGCATCTGGAAGGTGATGACTTTGGTTATGGTTGGCAGCTAGGTGCCAGCTGGCAGATCAATGCTAATCACCGCCTGGGTATCGCCTATCACAGCCACGTTGAGCTGGATCTGGATGGTCAGGCGCGCGGCCTGGTCTATACCGGCGGTACAGCCGAGGTTGAAGGCTACCTGCCATTGGAGCTGCCGGCATTTGCCGAGCTGGCTTCTTACCATCAGTTGACTGACAACTGGGCGATGCACGCCAGCATCAACTGGACCGACTGGAGTGTGTTCAACAAGCTGGTGGCTTATTTCCCTGGTGAGCAGAAGCCTATCGGCGGCCTGGAATCCGATCTGGTGAAGGAAGAAAACTTCAAAGACAACTGGCGCTTTGCTCTGGGTACCAGCTATCAGCTGAACAACGAGTGGTTGTTGCGTGCCGGTGTGGCCTTGGATAAGACAGCGGTTGACGATGAATACCGTACTATCACTATTCCAGATACCGACCGTCTCTGGTTCAGTGTGGGTGCCGGTTATGCCCCCAGCAAGAACCTGACAGTGGATCTGGGTCTGACCTATATCCGCGCCCACGGTGATGCTCCTATCAACGAGACTCAGGATCTGATGGGCCTGGCTAAGGTTGCCTTCCAGGGCGATGCCAGCGGCCACGTCTGGTTGGCGGGTCTGCAAGTGACCTACAAGATGTAATACCATTCCGGCCAAGGAATGAGACAAGAGCCCCGCCAAGCGGGGCTTTTTCATATCAGGCCTAGTCTGGCTCAAGGCGGTGTTAAACTTGGCGCGGCTGCACTCAAGGCTGTTTAATCGCTGGTGGGAGCGAGCTCAGGGCTGTTTAATCGCTGGTGGGAGTGCGCTCAGGGCTGTTTTATACTTGGCGTGGCCGAGCTCAGGGCTTATATTCATGCTATTGCCAACAAAAAATAATAAGCCCATGAAATATCCATTCCTGTTTGCCAGTGCTATCTCTCTGATTTCAATGCCGAGTTTGGCCGAGTCAGATCCTGTCAGTATGTTTATTCAAGGTTTCAATGAGCAAAAGATTGAGCTGATGTTGGCGCAAACCACGGAAGACGTGACTTGGTTTAATGTCAGCATCACCAAGGTCGATCTGCAGGCTTCCGGGCATTCGGAATTGGGCGCGGCTATGACCGACTATTTTCAAACTTTGCCGGGGGCCAAGGCCAGTATTCTTGGCTCGCTGAGCTCGGGTAACTATGTCAGTACCCTGGAAAAGGTCAGCTGGCAGCAGGATGGCGAGCAAAATAGCCAATGTAATATGGGCGTTTATACCTTGAGGGGCGATAAGATTGCCGCCGTCTGGTACTACCCGGCGCAGGAGTGTGATATTCCCGAAGCGGAAATCGGCTTACCCCGAGGCGATCAGCCTTGGCAGCAAAATTAATTCAGCCAACCCAAGAAAGCTTTCACGTGCAAAAGAAATATATTATTGCCCTGGATCAGGGTACTACCAGCTCACGGGCGATTATTTTCGATCAACAGGCCAATATCGTGGCCGTCTCCCAGCGAGAGTTCAGTCAGCACTACCCGCAACCCGGCTGGGTCGAGCATGATCCCATGGAAATCTGGGCATCCCAGAGTTCGACACTGATAGAGGTCATCGCCCGCGCCGGGATCCACAGTGACGAAGTGGCGGCCATCGGCATTACCAATCAGCGGGAAACCACTGTCATCTGGGATAAGCTCACAGGTAAGCCAGTTGCCAACGCCATTGTTTGGCAGTGTCGGCGCAGCAAGGAGATCTGTGAGCAGCTCAAGGCCGAGGGGCTGGAGGACTATGTCCGCGACAATACAGGTTTGTTACTGGATCCCTATTTTTCGGCCACCAAGATTAAGTGGCTGCTGGATAATGTCGAGGGTGCCCGCGAGCGGGCCGAAAGAGGCGAGTTGCTCTTTGGTACTATCGACAGCTGGCTGGTATGGAAGCTGACCGAGGGCAAGGTGCATGTGACCGACCCCACCAATGCGTCGCGCACCATGCTCTACAATATCCACAAACAATGCTGGGATCAGACCCTGTTACAGGCGCTGGACATCCCAGCTTCGTTGTTGCCCGAGGTCAAGCCGTCGATGGCTATCTATGGCACAACCCGGATTGCCGGTGAGGGCAGTGAAATTCTCATCGCCGGCATGGCCGGGGATCAGCAGGCGGCGCTGTTCGGCCAGCTGTGCGTCGAACCCGGCATGGCCAAGAATACCTATGGCACCGGCTGCTTTTTGCTGATGAACACAGGTGACAAGGCGGTGCGCTCAGAGCATGGGTTGCTGACAACTGTGGCTGTAGGCCCCAAGGGCGAGGTGCAATATGCGCTGGAAGGCTCGGTATTTATGGGCGGCGCGACCATACAGTGGCTGAGGGACGAATTGGGGCTTATTCGTGATGCCCAGGACACAGAGTACTTTGCCTCCAAGGTAGAAGATACCAATGGGGTTTATCTGGTGCCGGCATTTGTCGGGCTGGGAGCCCCTTATTGGGATGCCAACGCCCGCGGCTCTTTGCAAGGATTGACCCGCGGCGTAAACCGCAACCACATCATACGTGCGGCGCTGGAATCCATCGCCTATCAGAGCCGGGATCTGCTGGATGCCATGAGTAAAGATAGCGCTGTTGCACTCAAGCAGCTGAGGGTGGATGGCGGCGCCGTGAGTAACGACTTCCTGATGCAGTTTCAGGCCGATATCACAGATACTCAAGTACTGCGGCCGGCCTTGACCGAAACTACCGCCATGGGAGCGGCATTTTTGGCCGGTCTTGCCTGTGGTTTCTGGGACTCGGTGGAAGATCTTTCTCACCGGAGCGATGTTGAACGTTGCTTCGAGCCGGCCATGGATGAAGGACGGCGGGAGCTTTATTACCGCGGTTGGCAGAAGGCGGTGGACCGTTGTCGCCACTGGCATGAAACCGACGAACTGTGATGTGCCGGGCGGTTTCTTGTCGGCTGTTATTGTCTCCCATTGAATAGTGACTCAAAATAGTGCCCCAAAGACACCAAAGTGAGCCCGCCATGACAGTGACGACTGAAGCCGAATATCTGGCGCAATACAATATCCATGATTATCCGCTGCCGTTGACCAGTGTCGACAGCGTGCTGCTCTGTGTGCGAGAAAGGCAATTGTGTGTGCTCTTGGTCAAGCGTTCCGGGTTTCCCTACAAAGGGATGTGGGCATTGCCGGGAGGCTTTATCGATCTGCAGCAGGATGAGGATATCGATGCTTCGGCCAAGCGCAAACTTAAGCAAAAGACCGGGATAGTGCCGCCCTACCTGGAGCAGTTACAGAGTATAGGCAATGGCAGCCGGGATCCCAGAGGCTGGTCGGTCACCATCAGCTATTATGCGCTGATGCCTCATCTTGAACCTGTCATGGAAGGTTCTGAAGAGAGCCGCTGGTTCAGCTTGCAGTCGCTGCCCGAACACTTGGCCTTTGATCACGCCGAGATCATAGCCTTGGCACAGGAGCGCTTACGCCAAAAGGCGCTTTACAGCCTGGTGGCGGCTTTTGCCCTGCCGGAATTGTTTACCCTGGCCGAGTTGCAGCGAGTGCATGAGGCTATTCTGGGTAAGCCACTGCAGAAGAAATCTTTCCGGCGGCGAATCGAGCAGGCCGGCGTGCTCGCCCCCTGTGGAGAGGGCCAGGTCGAAGTCGGTCGCCCACCCCAGCTCTACCGGGTATTGCCTGAAGCTGCCGATTATCGCTTTGTACGCAACCTGGAAGCTTGAAACTTCATTTGAGCTTCTTTGGTTTACCACTATCTTATCCATTGTTTTAATTCTTCTTTTTAGATAAGTGTCCTTTTGACTCAAAATAAGCTTGACCACTCCAGCTCGTTGCTTTAGATTAAGTGTCACTAAGACACTTAATGGTGAGCGATATGGATATCAGTATTGAGCTAGTAAACAAAGATGCAACCCGACAGGCTTTGACTGTTGAGCAATGGCAGTTTGCTGGTGGTGAGCAGCATGTGCGTCTGGCGGGTTTTGATGGACAACAGGTACAGAGCGCGATTATCTACGCCAGGTTGCAGAGCAGTGATGCCATCATGCAGCTGCTGCTGATCAAAGATGCTTTGGACCGCGCCGCCCCCGGCATTCAGGTTTCACTGCAACTTCCCTATTTCCCCTATGCCCGCCAAGACAGGGTTTGCGTCGCCGGTGAGGCCTTTTCCGCCGCCGTGATGGCGGGGTTGCTGCGAAATGCCGGCTTCAGCCAGATCCGCTGCTGGGATCTGCACTCGGTGGTCAGTGAGCAACTGCTGGAGGCCGAGCAGGTACATCAGGCGCAGCTGGTTTGTCAGTTTGCGCAGCTGAAGCAGTGGCTGCAAACCCACCAGGCGGCACTGCTGGCGCCGGACAAGGGCGCTAGCCACAAGATAGCCACGGTTGCCGATGCGCTGAGTACCGCCGGGATTGAGGCCGAAGTGTTTCAGGCCAGTAAACGCCGGGATCCGGCGACGGGCGCCATATTGGCATCCGAGTTGGACGCCGATGTCGCTGGCCGCAGTCTGCTGATCCTGGATGATATTTGTGACGGTGGCAGAACCTTTATCGAGCTGGCGCGGCTTTTGAAACAAAAAGGCGCCGCCCGAGTGGGACTCTATGTGACCCATGGCCTGTTTTCCCGCGGAATCGAACCGCTGGAAGGTTTGATTGATGCCGTGTTTACCACAGATTCTGTGTGCCCATTGCATCCGTTTGAGTCGCAAATTGTCGAGCTGCACACCTTGAAACTGTTTGAATAAAAGGAGTTTATTATGAGTATCATCGCCCCCTCAATGCAGAAGGATGTCTACAAAGAGTTTCATGGTCGCGCCTATCATCCTCAGGTGACCGAGGTGTATGCCAACTTCACTTCCCGCAGCGGTCGCAATGCCA
This sequence comes from Shewanella sp. K8, assembly GCF_028823715.1. Classification (NCBI taxonomy): domain Bacteria; kingdom Pseudomonadati; phylum Pseudomonadota; class Gammaproteobacteria; order Alteromonadales; family Shewanellaceae; genus Shewanella; species Shewanella sp. K8. The sequence goes on along the minus strand of NZ_JAPEHY010000035.1, from coordinate 23,921 downwards.
ACATAGCAGACAATGACAAAGTCGCCTTTGTTGGACTGCAGTATTTTATCAAGAGCTATTTGATGGAGGAGTGGGACAGCTTCTTTCGTCAGCCCAAGGAGCAGGCCGTGGCCGCCCATAAGCGCATACTCAGTGCCATGCTGGGGTACAGCGTCGATGTTTCTTATCTGGAAAAACTCCACGACCTTGGGTATTTACCGCTGAGGATCAAGGCGCTGGAAGAGGGGACTCTGGTGCCTTATCTGGTGCCGCCGTTGACCATAGTCAACACCCATCCGGATTTCCCCTGGTTGACCAACATGATAGAAACTGTGCTTAGTTGTGAAAACTGGCCGATACAAACCAGTGCCACCACGGCCGTTGCTTACCTGCGTACCTTTAAAGAGTTCGCCGACAAGACAGGCCTGCCTGCCGAGATGGTAGCGTTTCAGGGGCATGACTTCAGTTTTCGCGGCATGTTCGGTAAGCAGGCCGCTGCCATGAGTGGTTTTGGTCATTTGGCCAGCGGTTTTGTTGGAACCGACACCATTCCGGCGGTGCTGTTTGCCGAGAAGTACTATGGTGCCGATGTCGATAAGGAGTTGGTCGGCGCCTCAGTGGATGCCACCGAGCACTCGGTGACCTGTTCCTGGATCCTCGAAGGGGAGATAGCCTTCTTCCGTTATCTGATGCAGACCCAGTCTCCCAAGGGGATCCTCAGTGTGGTGTCCGATACCTGGGATTTCTGGACTCTGGTGACTCAATACTTACCTGAACTCAAGCAGGAGATCCTCGAGCGTGACGGCACCCTGGTGATCCGCCCTGATTCCGGCGACCCTGTGACCATTCTCAGCGGTTATAAGCTGGCGCCTGAATCACTTATCCGCGAATGTGGCCTGGATGAAGCATTGCAAAAGGCGGCCGATAACGGTTATGAGGCGATAAGTTGGCATGGTGAGTTTATCGGTCTGCAGCGGCAAACCCTGATGGCCTGCGAGGTGAAGGGGCTTATCGAGTGCCTGTGGGAGATTTTTGGTGGCACCTTGACCGACAAGGGTTACAAGTTATTGGATAACCATGTGGGTGCCATTTATGGCGATGCCATCACGCTCGAGCGCCAACGACAAATACTGCAGCGTTTGATGGATAAAGGTTTTGCTTCCAAAGTCGTGCTGGGGATTGGCTCATACAGCTATCAATATGTCACCCGAGATACCCATGGCTCGGCAGTCAAGGCGACCCACGTGATAAAAGACGGCGAGCCGCTGGCGATTTTCAAGGCACCCAAGACTGATAGCCAAAAGCGTTCCGCCAAGGGGCTACTGCAAGTGGTTATGCAAGACGGTGAGCTGGTGCTGCGAGACGATGTTTCGGTGACTGAAGAAGCCCTGGGGCTGCTGCAAACTGTTTATGAGGATGGCAAACTGCTTCGTGAAACCAATTTGGCCGAGATACGTCAGCGGGTGGCGGCGCAGCTGTGAAGCCTTGATTCAATGACATTTATTGGCAGGGTCAGACATCGATATCTATGATCTGACCCTTGCCCTCTTCTTGCGCCCTGGACTCATCCCTTTCTTCATCTTCCTGGCGGCGGTTATGTTTACGCCGCTCGTGGGCAAAGCCTTTCTGCTCTTTGCGGCGATCAGCGACTTTTTCACGCTTGTCTATTTCGGGAGGCAGTTGCGATTGCGGGGCTTCGTGGCTGTCGGGCGCTATGGCGGAGCTGGTCTTGACCTGCTCCACTTCGCGTTTGGGCTGAAATATCGCCTTGACCGGGCGCGCCAACATGGCGTAAATGCTGTCCAATCCCATTAGAGTTCCCCGTGCCGGCGGCTTTTGCGCCGGTTAGATGCTTTAACTGTTAGCCTATTCTGTATCCTTTATCGGCCTGTTTCGCCTAAAAATTAGACTGAATTTATCCTTTGAGGTTCCGGCTGTATCAAAACAGTGCTGAAATCTTTGACTCAGGCTCTGAACACTATGTAGGAAAAGCCTGTTGTTCTGATATGGGCAAGAAATTTTAGTTAACCATGATTTAACATTTAACCCTCAGATACAGCTGTAAGGTTGGCATAGTGGTTTATCCTGGCCGAGTTTTGCCGCCACAGAAGTTTGCACTGGATCGCACTCCTGAATGCCCGGATCCGGGAAACTTCTCCACAATCGTTTCTTTTCACTGTGAAAATCTCCCCTGTCAGTGTTGAAATTTTCCACTGCCAGGGGCGGTAGCACCACTTTTTGCCACTTGGAATTCGGCTGTTCAAAAAATGTTGTGACACGCTGCTAACCCGCTTGGTGACTGGCTTTATTCGAGTTTGCATTGCTTGACAATCCTTGTTGACTATCCCTAAACTTAGCATCTGTGGGAATTTGTGGATCTTTGTGGATCTATTAACTGAGCAAGGATGAAACCAAGTGTTTTCCGGCGCAAGTGCTTTGAATCTGGATGCCAAGGGGCGGATCGCTATGCCAACGCGATACCGCGAGCCTCTGCATGCCGATCATCAAGGCAAGCTGGTAATCACTGTGGATATCCAATCTCCCTGCCTGTTGATCTATCCGATAAACGAATGGAACAAAGTCGCCGACAAGCTGCTCGGTCTGTCTGATTTTCAACCACAGGAGCGGGCGATGAAGCGCCTGATGTTGGGCTATGCCCAGGAATGTGAGTTGGATGCCAACGGCCGGGTTTTGTTGACTCCGCCGCTCAGGCAATACGCCTCTTTGGAAAAGAAGACCATGTTGGTCGGGCAGTTGAACAAATTCGAACTCTGGGATGAGCAGGTCTGGCAGCAGCAGCTGGCCGACAGCCTGGAGATGATTAAGAGCCAGGGATTGACCGCCAGTGAGCGGCTGGCTGATTTCTCACTCTGATGAGTGAGACCAGATTAAAGAAGAGAGTGATGAGCCAAAACTTTGCCCACCTGTCTGTCCTGCTTCAAGAAACGGTAGACGGGCTCAATATCCGCCCAGATGGCATCTATATCGACGGCACTTTCGGTCGAGGCGGACACTCACGTCAGATCCTTTCCCGCCTGGGTGAACAGGGGCGGCTGATTGCCATCGATAGAGACCCGGCGGCCATTGAAGCTGCCAAACAGTTTGCCGATGATCCGCGTTTCACCATAGTCCATGGCGGTTTTGGCCAGTTGGCCGACTATGTTGAGCAACTTGGGCTGGTGGGCAAGATAGACGGTGTCTTACTGGATCTCGGTGTGTCATCACCGCAACTGGACGATGCCGAGCGAGGCTTTAGTTTTCTGCGTGATGGCCCACTGGATATGCGGATGGATAACAGTCAGGGCGAAACGGCGGCTCAGTGGCTCGCCAGGGCCGAAGTCGAAGATATGGCCTGGGTATTCAAGACCTATGGTGAAGAGAAAAACGCCCGCCATATCGCCCGTTGTATCGCCGCCGACCGTGATGAGAAGCCGTTTTTGCGCACCAAAGATTTGGCCGGCTTGATCGAAAGGATCACCAAACACAAAGAGCGCAACAAGCATCCGGCAACTCGAGTGTTTCAGGCGATTCGCATCTATATCAACAGCGAGCTGGATCAGATAGATCAAGCACTGGAAGGGGCACTGCAAGTACTGGCGCCCAAGGGACGGCTGTCGATCATCAGCTTCCATTCTCTTGAAGATCGCATGGTGAAGCGTTTTATCCGCCGTCACAGCAAAGGCGAGGAAGTGCCCTACGGTTTGCCGGTGACCGAGGCCGAGCTCAACCGCTCGCGGCAGCTGTTGCCCATAGGCAAGGCGATGAAACCGTCGGATGAAGAGATTGCCGTTAATGCCCGGGCCCGCAGTTCTGTACTCAGAATTGCCGAGCGTTTGCCTTACTGAGGTTGACGGTGAGTAAGTCGCAACTCAATCTGGCGCGCATAGTGCTGCAGGATCTTTGGCAGCACAAATGGATCCTCTTGCTGGGCATGCTGGTACTGGGTAATGCGGTTGCCGTGGTATATACCAGCCACATCAGCCGTACCCAAACCAGTGAGTTGGACAAGCTGTTACAGGAAAGGGATCGCCTGGACATTGAGTGGCGCAACCTGTTGCTGGAAGAACAGTCGCAGGCAGAGCACAGCCGGATAACCCGGATTGCGACCAAGGAATTGGACATGATAAGGCCCTTACCCAATGAAGAGGTGGTAGTGAGACTCCCATGAGAAAACAGGCTAAAAGGATTCAAAAGCCCCAACTGATCCACTGGCGACTGCAAGTGGTGGTGGCTTTTGTTTGCCTGTTGTTTGTCTCGCTTGTTGGACGTGCCGCCTACATCCAGGTGATAGAACCGGAAAAACTGCGTCATGAGAGTGATATGCGCACTTTGCGAACCACCTCCAACGAGGTGCAAAGGGGGCTTATCACTGACCGCAATGGCGAGATGCTGGCCGTCAGCGTGCCTGTGCGTGCCGTCTACGCCGACCCCAAGGTGGTTCACGACAAGGATGGCTTCAATGATATGCGCCGCTGGCGGGCGCTGGCCGATGTATTGCACGAGCCGCTGGATGACCTGTTGGCAAGGGTGCAGTCCAACCCCAAGAAACGCTTTACCTACCTCAAGCGCCAGGTTACCCCGGCGGTAGCGCACTATATCGAGCAACTGAAGCTACCTGGTATTTACCTCAAGTCTGAATCACGCCGTTACTATCCGGCCGGTGAGATCAGCGCTCAGCTGGTCGGGATCACCAATATTGATGATGTTGGCATCGAAGGCATTGAAAACACTTACAACAGCTGGCTGACCGGCACCCCCTCCAAGCAGAAGGTGCGCAAGTCCCGCGACGGCCGGGTGGTTGAGCGGCTGGATATCATCCAGGAGGGCGAGAGCCCCAATGATCTGGTGCTCAGCATAGATCAGCGTATTCAGCAGTTGGCTTACCGTGAACTCAAGCGTGCCACCGAAATGAACCAGGCAACATCCGGTTCTGTGGTGGTGCTGGATGTGCACACGGGTGAAGTGCTGGCGATGGTCAACACCCCCTCCTATAACCCCAACTCGCGGGAAAACCTGCAGAGCCACAGGATGCGTAACCGCGCCCTGACAGACACCTTCGAGCCGGGTTCGACAGTGAAACCCTTTGTGGTGGTGGCTGCGCTGGAAGCCGGAATCGTCAAGAGCGATGAGTTGATCCCGACATCACCCGGTTGGATGCGTATCGGTGGTCGACAGGTGCGGGATGCCCGCAACTATGGCGATATGTCGCTGGCGAAGATTTTGATCAAGTCCAGTAACGTGGGGATCAGTAAGTTGGCACTGGAAATGCCGGTGCAGCAGCTTCTGGGCACCTATCAGTCCATGGGGCTCGGCAACTATTCAGGGATCAACCTGACCGGCGAGAGTGCCGGTTTGGTGCAGGACAGACACAGATGGTCCGACTTTGAACGGGCGACTCTGTCCTTCGGCTATGGCCTGACCGCTACCCCGCTGCAATTGGCGCGTATGTACGCCACTTTGGGCAGTGGCGGCATGCTTTACCCGGTATCGATTCTTAAACTGAAGCAACCGCCGGAAGGCACCCGGGTAATAGCCCCGGACGTGGCCCGCGATGTGATCAACATGCTGGTGGGCGTGACCGAGAAGGGCGGCACAGGCACTCGGGCGCACATTGAAGGCTATCCGGTCGCCGGTAAGTCGGGCACCAGTCGTAAGGCGATAGCTGGTGGCTATGGCGATGACTATGTTGCCCTGTTTGCCGGTGTCGCGCCGGCCAATAACCCCAGGCTCGCCATGGTCGTGGTGATCAACGAGCCCAAAGGGGACAGATATTACGGCGGCGTGGTGGCGGCACCTGTGTTTGGCAAGGTGATGTCCGGCGCGTTGCAGATGTTGAATGTGGAGCCTGTGAGTGATGATACTCGCGTGCAACTGGCTCAGGTACCTAGGAGAGCAGAATGATGTTATTGCGGGATCTGCTGGCTCCCTGGTTTCATTATTCCGGCGCGGAGGCGGTGGCCGAGCCCTGTCTAGACAGTCGGAAAGTGGTTGAAGGTGGCCTTTTCGTGGCCGTTCCCGGACATCAGGCCGATGGTCGGGAGTATGTTGCCGCCGCCTTCAACAAGGGAGCCGCGGCTGCCTTGCTGCATACGGACGATCCGGATGCCCACGGCAAGGTGGAGCGGGAGCAAGGCTTAACCATCTACTTTTTTCAACTGAGTCGGCAGCTATCGGCGCTGGCGGCCCAGTTCTATGGCATTCACGCAGTCAAGCCTCGCCTGGTGGGGATTACCGGCACCAATGGCAAGACTTCTGTCAGCCAGCTTGTCGCCCAGTGGGTGTCTTTGCTCGGCGAAAAGGCCGGTGTTATGGGCACTTTGGGGAACGGTTTGCTGGGGGAGCTCCAGGAAGCGACCAATACTACCAGTGATGCCTTGGCCGTGATGGCCCAGCTCAAGGCTTTTGAGCAGATGGATGTCAGCGTCTGCGCCATGGAAGTATCCAGCCACGGTTTGGTGCAGGGACGGGTAGAAGCCGCGCCCTTTGAAGTGGCTGTGTTTACCAACCTGAGCCGGGATCATCTGGATTATCACCAGACCATGGAGGCTTATGCCGCCGCCAAATTGAGGCTGATGCGATTTGCCTGTCTCAAACACGCGGTGATTAACCTGGATGACGCCACAGGGCAGGCCTGGTTCGAGGAGCTGCCCAAGGCCAAGTTGCTCGGCTATAGCATTAAGCAAGATCCCAGAGCGGCAGTTGTTGCCGTTAATCCTCAATATCACGCCAAGGGCGTGCGCGCCGAGATCCACTGGCCGGAAGGCAAAGGCGTGCTGGAGACCCCGCTGCTGGGCGAATTCAATCTCTCCAATCTGTTGGCGGCGCTGACGGCGCTCTATGCCATGGGGTATCCGCTGCAAAAGCTGCTGACAGTGTCACCGGCCCTGAAGCCCGTGCCCGGACGGATGGAGTGTTTCCCGTCGAGAAAAGGTTTTTCGCTGGTGGTGGATTATGCCCACACCCCGGATGCGCTGGAGCAAGCGCTCAAGGCGCTGCGGCTGCATACCGACAACCGCCTCTGGTGTGTATTTGGCTGCGGCGGCGATCGTGACAAGGGCAAGCGGCCGCTGATGGCCAGTGCTGCCGAGGCTTTTGCCGACCGCTTGATGGTCACCAGCGACAATACTCGCAGTGAAGAGCCACAAACCATCATTGATGAAGTCATGGCCGGGCTGACTCGCCCCGAGGCGGCATTCTCCTGTGTCGATAGGGTGACAGCCATTAAACAGGTTTGCGCCCAGGCAGAGGCGGGAGATGTGATTTTGCTGGCCGGCAAGGGGCATGAAACCTATCAGGAAGTTGCCGGAAGCCGTCATCACTACGATGAGCGGGCCTTGGCGCTGGAACTTAGCGGAGGCAAAGCATGATCCCTTTGACCCTGCAACAGATAGCCACGGCGCTGAATGCCAAGTTGATTCCAGCGACTGCCGCAGAGCAGTTGATTGAGAGTGTCAGCACAGATAGCCGCGATATAGGCACCCAAAGTTTGTTTATCGCCCTCAAGGGTGAGCGCTTCGACGCCCATGAGTTTGCGCCAACGGCGGTCAAAAATGGCGCCGCAGCGCTCCTGGTCAGCCGCGAGTTGGCACTCGATGTGCCGCAGCTGCTGGTGGCCGCCCCTCACCAGGCCCTGGGGCAACTGGCGGCCATGGTACGTAGCCTGGTATCACTCAAGTGTGTTGCCTTGACCGGCTCCAACGGCAAGACCAGCGTCAAGGAGATGTTGGCGACCATATTGTCGCAACATGCCAAGGTGCTCTACACCGCCGGTAACTTCAACAACGATATAGGCGTGCCGCTAACAGCCTTGCGACTGGAGCCTGAACACGAATACGCGGTATTTGAGCTTGGCGCTAACCACAAGGGTGAAATTGATTACACCTCGGCCATAGTGCGCCCGGATGTTGCCCTGGTGAACAATGTTGCCAGCGCACACCTCGAAGGGTTTGGCTCAGAGGCCGGTGTGGCGGCGGCCAAATCCGAGATTTTCAATCACTTATCTCCGGACGGCTGCGCCATTATCAATGCCGATGACAGATACGCCGAGGTAATGCGTCAGGCTGCGTTAGGCTACCGTCAGTTAAGCTATGGCATTGACGCAGCAGCCGAGTTGACAGCCAAAGATTTACAGGCCGATGCCTCGGGGCGTTATCGCTGCACTCTTTGCTGGCAGCAACAGGAGTATTCGCTGGCACTACCGTTGGCCGGCCGACATCAGGTGGCCAATGCTCTGGCGGCAACTTCGGTTTGCCTGGCGCTGGGCCTGGACATGGCAAGCATTATCTCAGGCTTGCAACAGATGCAGCCGGTCAAGGGACGCATGCTGCCCACTGAGCTTGGGCGAGTGCAGCTGATCGACGATAGCTATAACGCCAATCCGGCCTCGGTCAAGGCTGCGATCAACTGGCTTCACGAAATTCACGGAAATCGCATTCTGGTACTGGGCGATTTGGGGGAATTAGGCGACAATGCCCCCCTTTTGCATCGCGAGCTGGGTGAGTATGCCCGGGAGGCCGGGATAGATGCCCTGTTTTGCTGCGGTCAATTAACTCAGAACACCAGCCAGGGGTTTGGTACGGAACATCTGGATACCCAAGGGCGTTTGGTGGAAAGTTTAGTCAAATATATCAATCAGTTGTCAGGGAGTGTCACTGTATTGGTCAAGGGTTCACGCAGCATGCGTATGGAGCGTGTGGTCGAGGCCCTTAAATCAGCCTTCGGGCGTGGGGAGTTAGTGTAGATGCTGGTGTATCTGGCGGAGTATCTAACCCAGTTTTATACCGGGTTTAACGTGTTTTCCTATTTGACCTTCAGAGCGATTCTGGGGTTGTTAACCGCCCTCAGCTTCGCGCTCTGGTGGGGGCCCAAGTTGATTGAACGTTTGCAGCTTTTGCAGATAGGCCAGGTGGTGCGTAATGACGGCCCTGAGTCACATTTCAGTAAGCGTGGCACCCCAACAATGGGTGGATTGCTGGTGCTGGCGGGGATCTTTATCAGTGTCCTGCTGTGGGGCGATCTCGGTAACCGTTATGTCTGGGTGATGTTATTCGTTCTGGGCAGCTTTGGCCTCATCGGCTTCCTCGATGATTACCGCAAGGTGGTGCGCAAGGATCCCAAGGGCCTAGTAGCCCGTTGGAAGTACATTTTACAGTCGCTTGCAGCGATTGCTGTGGCCTTTTATCTCTACGCCACCGCGGCCCTGCCGGGTGAAACCCAATTGGTGGTGCCTTTCTTCAAGGATGTGATGCCGCAGCTGGGGCTGTTCTTCGTTGTTTTGGCCTACTTCACCATAGTGGGTTCGAGCAATGCGGTTAACCTGACCGATGGCCTCGATGGCTTGGCGATTATGCCGACCGTTATGGTCGCGGCGGCGTTTGCGCTTATTGCCTACCTCTCCGGCCATGCGCAATTTGCCGGCTATCTGCATATTCCGCATCTGCCTGGCGCCGGTGAATTGGTGATTGTCTGCACCGCGATAGTCGGTGCCGGTCTTGGTTTCCTTTGGTTCAACACCTATCCGGCGCAAGTGTTTATGGGCGACGTAGGTTCGCTGTCACTGGGGGCAGCGCTCGGCACCATGGCTGTGCTGGTACGCCAGGAAATCTTGCTGGTGATTATGGGCGGTGTATTCGTAATGGAGACTGTGTCAGTCATCCTTCAGGTTGGATCCTATAAGCTGCGTGGCCAACGGATTTTCCGTATGGCACCCATACACCACCACTATGAATTGAAAGGTTGGCCCGAGCCCAGAGTGATAGTGCGTTTCTGGATTATCTCTTTGTTCCTGGTTCTGCTGGGATTGGCCACCCTGAAGTTGAGGTAAACAGTCATGATGAGTCGCTGTTCGCACATAGTGTTGGGATTGGGGGCCACAGGCTTGTCTGTGGTGCGCTATCTGGTGGCTCAGGGGCATGCCCCTATGGTGATGGACAGCCGCCGCAATCCACCCGGTGCTGAGGCGCTGAAAAATGAGTTTCCGGATCTGGAGTTTTGCTTCGGTGGTTTCGATTGCCGTGGTCTGGTGCAGGCCGAGCAGATCATCATCAGTCCAGGGATCCCCATGGATACCCCCGAAGTAAGGGCGGCGTTGGATATGGGCATAGAAGTGATCGGCGATGTGGAACTGTTTGCCCGCGCCATCGCCGACAAGGGCCCATGTGTGCTGGCGATTACCGGTTCCAATGGCAAGTCGACTGTGACGACTCTGGTCGGTGAAATGCTCAAAGCCGGTGGCAAGCAAGCCGCCATCGGCGGCAACATAGGGGTGCCGGCGTTGGAGCTTTTGGGCGAAAACGTCAGTCACTATGTGCTGGAGCTATCCAGTTTCCAGTTGGAAACCACTCATAGTCTCAAGTGTTTGGCGGCAACTTGCCTGAACATTTCTGAAGACCACATGGACAGATACAGCGACCTGGAAGCCTATCGTCAGGCTAAACTGCGGCTCTATGAACTGAGCCGACTGGCGATTTTCAACCGGGATGATCCGCAAACGCAGCCCATGTCACCCATGAACAACAACAGCTTTGGTCTGGGTAACCCCGAAGGGGATGAGTGGGGGATCACCGACGGCAAGATTTTCCACGGCAGCAGTGAAATCATGAATCTGATGGATGTGGCGCTGCTCGGCAGCCATAACCACGCCAACCTGCTGGCCGCCATGGCGTTGGCCGATGCGGCCGGCGTGGATAAGGAAGCCATGGCCAGAGTGGCCCGCGAGTACAAAGGCTTGCCGCACAGATGTGAACTGGTGGCGGTCAAGAATGGCGCCACCTGGATCAACGATTCCAAGGCCACCAATGTGGGCGCTACCGTGGCTGCGCTCGAAGGGCTCAGCGACTACCTCGGTGATGTGATCCTGATTGCCGGTGGTGATGGTAAAGGAGCCGATTTCCGGCCGCTTGCCAATGCGCTCGGCTCTGTGACTCACCTTATTACCCTGGGGCGAGACGGTGACAAGATTGCGGCATTGAAAGAGGGCGCCATCAAGGTTGGCTCCATGGCAGAAGCCGTGAGCAAGGCCGCCGAGCTGGCGAGTTCCGGAGACATAGTCTTGTTGTCACCGGCCTGTGCCAGCCTGGATATGTACAGCAACTTTATGGCCAGAGGCGATGATTTCCGCCAACTGGTGGAGGCGCTGGATGAGCAGTGATGAACGACAACTCAGCCTGTTCGGGACCAGCCTCAAGTGGCGCTGGCCTGACTGGTTCGGTGAGAAGCAATCGCAGGGCATGCAACTGTATGACCGGCGTTTGCTGCTTGCCGTTTTGTCGTTGATCGCCTTTGGCTTTGTGATGGTGATGTCGGCTTCTATGCCGGAAGCCCAGAGCCTGACAGGTAATCCGTTTCACTTTGTTACCCGCCATCTGTTTTATCTGGTGGGTTGCGTGGTGATAGCCGCAGTGGTGTTGCAGGTAGAGATGCAGCGCTGGCAGCAACTGAGTCCGCTGATGCTGTTGCTGGTTGGGGTTATGTTGGTGGCTGTGCTGATAGTGGGCACCACGGTAAACGGGGCGACCCGCTGGCTGTCTCTGGGGCCGGTGAGAATTCAGGTAGCCGAGATAGCCAAGTTTGCTTTTGCGGTCTACATGGCCGGTTATCTGGTTCGGCGGCATCAGGAAGTGCGTGAAAACGCCAAGGGCTTTTACAAACCGATTGCGGTTTTTGCCGTCTATGCCTTCTTGATCCTGATGCAACCGGATCTGGGAACCGTGGTGGTGCTATTTGTCGGTACTGTGGGACTGCTGTTTTTGGCCGGCGCCCGTTTGCTGGACTTCTTTGCGCTGATCCTGACCGGGGTCATGGCCTTTGTGGCTTTGGTGTTGCTGGAGCCCTACCGGATGCGGCGGGTAACCTCCTTCCTCGACCCCTGGCAGGATCCGTTCGGCAGTGGTTACCAGTTGACTCAGTCGCTGATGGCCTATGGCCGTGGTGACTGGTTTGGTCAGGGGCTTGGCAACAGTATCCAGAAACTGGAATACCTGCCGGAGGCGCACACTGACTTTATCTTTGCCGTTATAGGGGAAGAGCTTGGATTTATGGGCATTATCGCTGTGCTGGCGGTACTGCTGTTTGTGGCGCTGCGGGCAATTCGTCTCGGCAGTCAATGTCTGGCCATGGACCGGGCATTTGAAGGTTATCTGGCCTACGCCATAGGGATCTGGATCTGTTTCCAGACTGTGGTGAACGTGGGCGCCAGTATCGGCATTTTGCCGACCAAAGGGCTGACACTGCCCTTTATCAGCTATGGCGGCAGTAGTCTCTGGGTGATGACGGCTGCGGTCATGATGCTGATCCGGATAGATCATGAGCGGCGTCTCAGCCTGATCCAGGCGGTACAGGGAAGGCTGAAGTCATGAAAGGTAATAATGTGAATAACAAACGTATTTTGGTGATGGCCGGTGGTACCGGCGGTCACGTTTTCCCGGCGTTGGCAGTGGCCAGACGCCTGGCACAGCAGGGCTGGCAGGTGCGTTGGCTGGGCACGGCAGACCGGATGGAGGCGCGCTTGGTGCCTCAACACGGCTTTGACATAGATTTTATTGACATCAAGGGCGTGCGCGGCAACGGCATAGTGCGCAAGCTGGCAGCGCCTTTCAAGGTACTGCGCTCGATTATCCAGGCGCGCAGGGTCATCCGCGAATTTCGGCCGGATGTGGTGTTGGGCATGGGTGGCTTTGCCAGCGGTCCGGGCGGCGTTGCCGCCAAGCTCAGTGGTATTCCGTTGGTGTTGCATGAGCAAAACGCCATTCCGGGGATGACCAATAAGCTGCTTTCCCGTATCGCCACTAAGGTGCTGTGCGCCTTTGCCAATACCTTCGAGCCGGGTAAGGCCGAAGTGGTGGGCAACCCTATTCGCCAGGAGCTTATCACTCTGGGTGGGCAGCCCAGAGCCCAGCATCAGGATGCGCTGAAAATTCTGGTCGTCGGTGGCAGCCTGGGGGCCAAGGTATTCAACGACCTTATGCCGGCCGTGGTTGCCGAGGTCAGCAAGTCACAGTCGGTGACGGTTTGGCATCAGGTGGGTAAGGGCAATCAGGCACCGGTGGAAGCCGAATATCAGCAGCTGGGACAAGACGGCAGAGTCAAAGTCGCTGAGTTTATCGATGATATGGAAGCTGCCTATCGTTGGGCCGATGTGGTCATTTGCCGCGCTGGTGCCCTAACCGTTTCCGAGTTGGCGGCTGTTGGCCTGCCCAGCCTGTTGGTGCCTTATCCCCATGCGGTGGATGATCACCAGACCCGCAACGCCCAGGTGTTGGTGGATGCGGGCGCGGCCTTCCTGTTGCCGCAGCCGATTGTCGATGTGCCCAGGCTGGCGAATAAGCTGGCCCTGCTTGGCAGTGATAGAAATGAATTGGCCCTGATGGGGCAAAGAGCCAGAGCGGCCGCCGTGCTGGATGCGACCGATAAAGTCGCCCAAGTCTGTATCGAACTGGCAGAGAAAGGAAATAGATGAATAACAGAGCAGAGAAATACGCCCAGCTTCGCGCCATGATCCCGGAAATGCGCCGGGTGCGTCGTATTCACTTTGTTGGCATAGGTGGTGCCGGCATGGGGGGCATTGCCGAGGTTCTGGTCAACGAAGGTTATCAGGTCAGTGGTTCGGATATTGCCGAAAATGCCGTGACTGAACGTTTGGCGGCTCTGGGTGCTCGCATTATTATCGGCCACAGTGCTGAGGCTGTGGTGAACGTTGATGTGGTGGTGGTTTCCACCGCGATTAAAGCGGATAACCCGGAAGTCGCGGCCGCCAGAGCCAGCCGCACTCCGATAGTGCGCCGTGCCGAGATGTTGGCCGAGTTGATGCGTTACCGTCATGGGGTGGCGATTGCCGGCACCCATGGCAAAACCACTACAACCAGCCTTATCGCCAGTGTTTATGGCCAGGCCGAGCGGGATCCGACCTTTGTAATAGGTGGCCTGCTCAATAGTGCCGGCACCAATGCTCGCTTGGGGCACAGCCGTTACCTTATCGCCGAGGCCGATGAGAGTGATGCCAGCTTCCTGCATCTGCAGCCCATGGTGAGTGTGGTAACCAATATTGAAGCCGACCATATGGATACTTATGGCGGCGATTTTGAGAAGTTGAAAACCACCTTTGTGGACTTCCTGCATAACTTGCCGTTCTACGGTGTGGCCGTGCTCTGTATCGATGATCCTGTGGTGAAAGAGATCATGCCGCGTATTGGTCGCCACATGGTGACCTATGGCTTCAGTGATGAGGCCGATGTGCAGGCACTCAACTTTAGCCAAGAAGGACATCAATGCCGTTTCACCGTGCGTCGCAAGGGGCGGGACGACTTGGAGCTGCTGCTGAATCTGCCGGGACGGCACAATGTGCTGAACGCCTTGGCGGCGATTGCCGTGGCCAGTGAAGATGATATAGATGATGCCGCCATAGTGCAGGCGATGGCGGAGTTCCAGGGAATTGGCCGCCGCTTCCAGCACCTGGGGGCCTTCGATACTCCCAAGGGCGAGGTGATGCTGGTTGATGATTACGGCCATCATCCCAGTGAAGTCGCTGCCACTATCAAGGCGGCTCGTGCCGGTTGGCCTAATAAGCGCCTGGTGATGGCTTATCAGCCACACAGATATAGTCGCACCCGGGATCTGTACGAGGACTTTGTCGAGGTATTGTCTCAGGTCGATGGCCTATTGCTGCTGGAGGTCTATCCCGCCGGTGAAGCACCTATCGCGGGAGCAGACAGCCGCGCGTTGTGCCGCAGCATCAGATTGCGTGGTCAGGTCGACCCTATCTATGTCGCTACGCCGGAGCAGTTGCAGGAGATACTGCCGGATGTGCTCAAGGACGGCGATCTGCTGATGACCCAAGGCGCCGGCAATATAGGCGCCCTGGCGCGCCAACTGGCGAGCAGCAAACTGGGGTTTAGTGATGATAAGAAAGATACGATTACTGAATAGATTTTCGCCGCTTAATGGCTTGAAAACAGTATCTTTTGACCAAGAAAACCAGCCCTATATAATGGCCGGTTTTCCGCCAAGCTAACGGGCAGGACCATGGCGCTGAAGGACAGGTTGCACAAGGGCCGGGCAAGGCTAGCCGGAGTCAATTGGTATCTCTGCAGCGGGATTGGCTTTCTGCTGTTGGTACTGGCGGCATTCGGCATGGCGGCTTGGAAACTGGGACTGGTGCTGAATGATGCCGAGGCCTTGCCCATTGAGGCAGTGGCGATTAAAGGCGAGCGCCAGTACACCACGGATGCGGAAATCCGTGGCGCCTTGCAGGACTTGATGCAGCGTAGCTTTTTCAGCGCTGATGTGGCCGAGGTGCAGCAGGCGCTGGAGGCCCTGCCTTGGGTATACCGGGCCTCGGTTCGGCGCGAATGGCCGGCCAAGCTGAAGGTTTATCTGCAGGAGCAGGTCGCCGTGGCGCACTGGAATCAGGATGAATGGCTCAATGAACACGGCGAGGTGTTTCTGGCGCCACCGCAACCCGGGCTGGAAAATCTGCCTTGGTTGGCGGGACCTGAACCTATGGCGAAGGAGGTATTAATCTCCTTTCGGCAGATGGATGAACTGCTGCGGATAAACAGCTTCAAGCTGGATAGATTGAGTCTCAGCCCGAGACATGCCTGGGAGGCGACTTTGGGCAACGGCATCATGCTGGAGTTGGGACGAGAGGACAAGATGGCGCGGATACAGCGTTTTATCAACGTGTATCCCGAGTTGGTTAAACAGGAAAAGAGTGTCGCCAGAGTGGATCTACGCTATGACACGGGTCTGGCAGTAGGCTGGGAAGACGCACAAGAAGAGAGCCGTTAATTAATGACCAAGAACCAAGATAGAAATCTGATCGTCGGATTGGACATAGGGACATCCAAGGTCGCTGTGATCATAGGTGAAGTCTTGCCCGATGGCGAAATCAGTGTCGTCGGTCTGGGTAATCATCCATCACGCGGCATGGATAAAGGCGGGGTCAACGACCTCGATTCTATCGTGCGCAGTGTGCAGCGGGCCCTGGATCAGGCCGAGCTGATGGCAGACTGTCAGGTGTCTTCGGTGTATTTGAGCATTTCCGGCAAGCATATCGATTGTCAGAACGAAAACGGCATGGTCTCCATCAATGATGAAGAGGTGACCCAGGAAGACGTGGACAACGTCATTCACACGGCCCGTTCGGTGAAGATCCCCACCGAGCGCCGCATTTTGCACGTACTGCCGCAGGAATATGCCATAGATGTTCAGGAAGGGATCCGCAGCCCTATTGGCATGTCCGGCATGCGGATGGAAGCCAAGGTGCATATAGTCACCTGCGCCAATGATATGGCTAAGAATATCACCAAGAGTGTTGAGCGCTGTGGCCTCAAGGTGGACGACCTGGTGTTTTCCGGTATCGCTTCGGCCGATGCGGTACTGACCAATGATGAAAAAGATCTGGGTGTTTGTCTGGTGGATGTCGGTGGCGGTACCACAGATATTGCTGTGTATACCAATGGCGCTCTGCGTCACTGCGCCGTGGTGCCGGTGGCCGGCAATCAGGTAACCAGTGATATCGCCAAAATTTTCCGCACGCCGCTGTCGCATGCCGAGCAGATTAAAGTGCAGCATGCCAGTGCCCGCAGCTCCATGGTGAGCCGTGAGGACAGCATAGAGGTGCCGTCCGTAGGTGGCCGGCCATCAAGAACCATGTCGCGTCATACACTGGCCGAAGTGGTTGAACCCAGATATCAGGAACTGTTCGAGTTGGTATTCAAAGAGCTCAAGGACAGTGGCCTGGAAGATCAAATTGCCGCCGGCATAGTGTTGACCGGTGGCACCGCCTCTATCGAAGGGGCTGTGGATGTTGCCGAAGCCACGTTCGGCATGCCGGTAAGGGTGGCATCACCACTGCCGGTGAAAGGTTTGTATGAATATGTGGATCAGCCCATCTACTCCACAGGTGTTGGGCTGTTACATTACGGCGCGCGCAGGGTTATCGAACGTCAGTTTGAACGACCCGAGCGTCAAGGGGTGACCAGTCTCTGGAATCGGGTTCAGAGCTGGTTTAAAGGTGAGTTTTAACTTACGTAAACGCAGGTAATACGGAGAATTCAACCATGTTTGAGATCATGGATACTCATTCTGACGAGGCGGTGATAAAGGTCATCGGCGTCGGTGGTGGCGGTGGTAATGCCGTCGAACATATGGTGAAACACAACATCGAAGGTGTTGAGTTTGTTGCCACCAATACAGATGCCCAGGCACTGCGTAAGTCTGCCGCGGGCACCACAATTCAACTGGGACGTGATGTCACCAAGGGCCTGGGTGCCGGTGCCAATCCGGAAGTCGGTCGAGCTGCTGCCGAAGAAGATCGTGAAAATATCCGTGAGGCCATCAAGGGCTCGGATATGATCTTCATCGCTGCCGGTATGGGCGGTGGTACGGGGACAGGTGCTGCTCCTGTGGTGGCGCAGATTGCCCGCGAAGAAGGGATATTGACAGTGGCCGTGGTCACCAAGCCTTTCCCATTCGAAGGCAAGAAGCGTATGGCCTATGCCGATCAGGGTATTGGAGAGCTGGCCAAACATGTTGACTCGCTGATCACTATCCCCAACGAGAAGCTACTCAAGGTCTTGGGCCGTGGTACATCATTGCTGGATGCCTTCGCTGCCGCAAACAACGTACTCTTGGGTGCGGTGCAGGGTATCGCTGAGCTGATCACCCGTCCCGGTCTGATTAACGTCGACTTCGCCGACGTGAAAACTGTTATGTCCGAAATGGGTAACGCCATGATGGGCACAGGGGTGGCTCGTGGTGAAGACCGCGCCGAAGAAGCTGCCGAAGCGGCCGTAGCCAGTCCGCTGCTGGAAGATATCGACTTGGCAGGCGCCCGCGGCGTACTGGTCAACATCACTGCCGGCATGGATATGAGCATTGAAGAGTTCGAGACTGTGGGTAACCACGTCAAGGCTTACGCTTCTGACAACGCGACAGTGGTAGTTGGTGCTGTTATCGATCCGGAAATGAGCGATGAGCTGCGAGTCACTGTAGTTGCTACCGGTATAGGTTCGGAAAGAAAACCTGACATTCAGCTGGTATCCAAACCTGCTCCACGTCAGGAACCTGTGCCAGAGCCTAAGGTCGAAGCATACGTGCCTCAGGAAGAAGCCGTTGCGCCTGTATCTCACAAGAGCAATGCGGTTCCTGCGTCACAGCCTGCGCCCAACCCGCACAAAAACGAGCTTGATTATTTGGATATTCCGGCGTTTTTGCGTAAGCAAGCCGACTGATACTGGCGGTTATCGCTGGTGTAAATTGGGTGATCTCCTTTGTTTCTGTTAAGCAAAGGCAGGTAAATTTTTGTGAAATTACCAATTTATGCTAGGATATCCGACCAGCCGCGCCTGACGAGTGTCGATTTTATCGTCAAAGGCAGGGCTTTTTGTTGAGATGAATACGGGTAACTAAATGATTTTTCAAAGAACTGTTGAAAAAATGGTAAAGACCACCGGTGTCGGTTTGCACTCCGGCAATAAGGTGACTTTGACTATCAAGCCCGCACCAGTCAATACAGGGATCGTACTCGTGCGCACCGATATGCAGCCGGCAGTGGAGATTGCTGCCAAGGCAGAGCAGGTGCGTGAAACGACTATGTGTACGGCTCTGGTCAATGATGAAGGTGTTCGCATCTCAACGATTGAGCATCTGTTTGCTGCACTCGCGGGTTTGGGAATCGACAATGCCGTTATTGAAGTGGATGCTCCCGAGATCCCTATCATGGATGGCAGTGCCAGCCCTTTTGTATTCCTGCTGCAAAGCGCGGGGATCAAAGATCAGTCAGCGGCCAAGAAATATCTGAAAATCAAGCGCACAGTGCGTGTTGAAGACGGTGATAAGTGGGCTGAACTGCGACCTTTCAAAGGTTTCAGAGTCGATTTTGCCATCGATTTCAATCACCCTGAAATCGCCCGTAGTCAACAGCATATGGTGATGGATTTTTCCTCTTCTGCCTTTGTGAAAGATATCAGTCGTGCCAGAACCTTTGGTTTTATGCGTGATATCGAGTATCTGCGTGCCAACAACCTGGCATTGGGCGGCAGTATGGAAAACGCGGTTGTGCTTGATGAATATCGTGTCCTCAACCCCGATGGCCTGCGTTATGAGGATGAATTTGTTAAGCACAAGATTCTGGATGCGTTTGGTGACCTGTATGTGGCGGGTCACGCCATAGTCGGAGAATTCTGTGCCTACAAGACGGGGCATGCCCTGAACAACCAGCTGGTGCGGGCATTGCTTGCCCAGCAGGATGCCTGGGAGTTGGTCAGCTTCGAAAAAGAAGCGGATGTGCCTGTCAGCTTTATGATGCCATCCAATGTCGTGATGGCTTAATCGTAAAACTAGGACTGCCTTTTACGGCTGGCTAATGCAGCCAGCCGTTTTAGTTTCTGGCCCAGCTCGCCCTCGGTGTGTTCGGCCAGTGCATTAATATGTGAAGCTGCAGTTTCACTCAGCTGTCTGTGAACCACTTGGGGTTTTGCCCCCGATGTTGCCAGTGCCGGGTTGACTTTAACCTCAATAGCGGTAAGCATTGGGAGCGTTTCTGCCTGAAGTTGGGCAAGCAGTTTGGTTTTTTGAAAGTTAATCCTGGCGGCCCAAGCGGCGGAAGGGGTCTCAATAACCAACACACTTTGGCGCAGATTGGCAACTTTCAGCTGTTCGCTGACAGGGCCTGACAGCAGTTGTTTGACATGCTGGTTCAGATACAACAAAAGCTCCGCTTTCTCGGCCAGATCGGGCAGACGTCCCGACTGATGCAGTAATTGGCTGAGGTGCTGAGGGAGCTTCTTCATTACGATAATAAGATGGCTGAATTAGGCTATGAGTGTAACAGTTTTTATTCAAGGTCGGAATGGCGTGACGCGCTGGCAACCGGGCAAACGCTGGTTGCTGTTGCCTATTTTGCTCCTCGCTGCGGGCACTGGGCTCTATCATTACAACGCCGAGCGATTTGAGTCGCAACAGGCTAACGTCGACAACGAGCGTCAGGCTCGTGAGCAGCAACAGAAACAAGTCAAAGAACTCAAGCAAGCAACAGAGACTCAGTTGGCAACTCTGGTGGCGCATGTCGCCAGAATGCAGGCCAAACTGACCCGGCTTGAGGCTCTCGGGCAAACTCTTGCCCAGAATTACCAACTTGAAGAACAGTTCGATTTTGGCGCCGAGGTAGGTCTGGGTGGTCTAAGCGAGTTGGGTACCAGCATAGAGCTGGAGCAGCTGATCTCTGATATGGATCGGCTGGCATCAGGAATTGATAGCAATAATGCTCAGTTGTCACTGCTTGAAACAGTGGCTTCCAATCTCCATATAGATGAAGAGCGTTATATATCAGGGCGGCCAATCAATAAAGGTTGGTTATCTTCGCCCTACGGTTTACGTAATGATCCTTTCAATGGCCGCAGAACTGTGCATAAAGGCATAGACTTTGCGGGTACAGAAGGAGCCGATGTGATCGCCACCGGTGGTGGTGTGGTGACATGGGCCGGGAATATGTTTGGCTATGGTGAGTTGGTGGAGATAGATCACGGTAACGGATTGCGCACCCGCTATGGCCATAATAAAGCTTTGTCAGTAACTGTAGGTGATGTGGTCGCCAAGGGCGAGAAAATTGCCACCATGGGAAGCTCTGGGCGTTCGACAGGACCCCATGTGCATTACGAAGTGTTGCGGGGTGGACAGCAGATAGATCCCAAGAAGTACGTCTACCGCAAAGCAGGTTAATTGGAACTGGCCGCCAGACTCGCAAGAGGCTTGGCCTACAACAGAATAAGTGATTCAGATGTTAGGTAAATTACTGACAAAAGTATTTGGTAGTCGTAACGACCGCACCCTTAAAGCCCTGGGCAAGATAGTCAACAAGATCAACGCGCTCGAAGGTGAATATGAGCAACTCAGCAATGAGCAGCTCAAGGCCAAAACCCAGGAGTTCCGTGATCGACTCGAAAAAGGGGAAACTCTTGACGACATCATGGCCGAAGCCTTTGCCACTGTACGAGAGGCTTCCAAGCGGGTGTTCGAGATGCGCCACTTCGACGTGCAGTTGATAGGTGGTATGGTGCTGGACAGCAACCGTATTGCTGAGATGCGCACCGGTGAAGGTAAGACACTGACCGCCACGCTGCCGGCCTATCTCAATGCACTGACCGGTAAGGGCGTTCACGTTATTACAGTGAACGACTATCTGGCTCGCCGTGACGCCGACACTAACCGCCCACTGTTTGAATTCCTTGGAATGACGGTTGGGGTTAACGTCGCCGGTCTTGGTCAGCTGGAAAAGAAAGCTGCCTATAACTCAGATATCACTTACGGTACCAACAACGAATTTGGTTTCGACTATCTGCGCGACAACATGGCGTTTTCACCACAGGAGCGGGTACAGCGTCCATTGCATTATGCTCTGATAGACGAAGTCGACTCCATCCTTATTGATGAAGCCCGTACACCGCTGATCATCTCCGGCGCCGCGGAAGACAGCTCTGAGCTCTACATCAAAGTCAACACACTGATCCCTAATCTGATCCGCCAGGATAAAGAAGACTCGGACGACTATGTCGGTGAGGGTGACTTCAGTGTTGATGAAAAGGCCAAGCAAGTTCACATGACTGAACGTGGCCAGGAAAAAATTGAACTCCTGTTGATCCAGGCCGGACTGCTGGCCGAAGGGGATTCGCTTTACTCGGCCGCTAATATCTCACTGTTGCACCATGTTAACGCTGCACTGCGCGCTCACACCCTGTTTGAACGTGATGTTGACTACGTTGTGCAGGACGGCGAAGTGATCATCGTCGATGAGCACACTGGCCGTACCATGCAGGGGCGCCGTTGGTCTGAAGGTCTGCATCAGGCGGTGGAAGCCAAAGAAGGCGTGAAGATCCAGAATGAAAACCAGACTCTGGCTTCTATCACCTTCCAAAACTACTTCCGTCAGTATGAAAAACTGGCCGGTATGACAGGTACTGCCGATACCGAAGCCTTCGAATTCCAGCATATCTATGGTTTGGATACCGTAGTCATCCCCACCAACCGGCCGATGATCCGTAACGATATGGCTGACTTGGTGTACCTCACTGCCAAAGAAAAGTACGCCGCCATTATTCAGGACATCAAAGGGTGCCGTGAACGTGGTCAGCCGGTATTGGTTGGTACAGTTTCCATCGAACAGTCTGAACTGTTGTCCAACCTGTTGGACCGGGAAAAGATCCCTCACAAGGTACTGAATGCCAAATTCCACGAAAAAGAAGCTGAAATTGTTGCTCAGGCCGGACGTAGTGGAGCGGTAACCGTAGCCACCAACATGGCCGGTCGTGGTACGGATATCGTCTTGGGTGGCAGCTGGAAAGCGGAAGTTGAGGAACTGGAAAACCCAACCGAGGAGCAGATCGCCAAGATCCGTGCCGACTGGCAAGAGCGTCACGATGCCGTGGTTGCTGCCGGTGGTTTGCACATTCTGGGCACAGAACGTCACGAGTCCCGTCGTATCGACAACCAGCTGCGTGGTCGTTCCGGCCGTCAGGGTGATGCGGGTTCATCACGTTTCTATCTGTCGATGGAAGACAGCTTGATGCGGATCTTCGCTTCAGATCGCGTTGCCAACATGATGAAGAAGTTGGGCATGGAAGAAGGCGAAGCCATTGAACATCCTTGGGTATCTCGTGCGATTGAGAATGCCCAGCGCAAAGTGGAAGCCCGTAACTTCGATATTCGTAAGCAGTTGCTGGAATTTGATGATGTCGCCAACGACCAGCGTCAGGTGGTTTACGCTCAGCGTAACGAACTGATGGATGCCGAAAGCATTGAAGATACCATCAAGACTATTCAGGAAGACGTGATCACAGGCGTTATCGATCAATACATTCCACCACAGTCAGTTGAAGAGCTCTGGGACGTTCCCGGCCTCGAGCAGCGACTCAAGCAGGAATTTGTTCTGGACTTGCCGCTGCAAGAGTGGCTGGATAAAGAAGAAGACCTGCACGAAGAGACCCTGCGTGAGCGGATCATCGAATCCTGGCTCAAGGCCTATGAGGCCAAAGAGCAGATGGTAGGCCCTGAAGTGCTGCGCCAGTTCGAAAAGGCCGTGATGCTGCAGACCCTGGATGGTTTGTGGAAAGAGCACTTGGCTGCCATGGACCACCTGCGTCAGGGAATTCACCTGCGTGGTTATGCTCAGAAGAACCCCAAACAGGAATATAAGCGTGAGTCCTTTGAGCTGTTCCAGCAGATGTTGGAGTCACTCAAGCACGATGTGATCAGTATTCTGTCCAAGGTTCAGGTACAGGCTCAATCAGATGTAGATGAAATGGAAGCCCGTCGCCGTGAAGAAGAAGCACGGATCCAACATCAATATCAGCACGCTACATCTGAAGCTTTGAATGAAGCCGAACACGATGCTGAAGTTGCTGCACATACTCCAGTTGTGCGTGATGGTGAGAAAGTTGGGCGCAACGATCCTTGTCCTTGCGGCTCAGGTAAAAAATACAAACAGTGTCATGGCAAACTGAGCTAACACACTGTAAGTCATTAAAGGCAATCTTCGGATTGCCTTTTTTGTTACTTTAAAAACGCATTTTTTGCTCCACAAACTCACAAATGTGGATAACTCTGGGGGTAAAAAGTGCTTAACGTGTGACTAACCCTATGGCCTCAAAAAAGATCGCAAAATACTGAAAAAAGCCCTTGCGCAAAAGTTTTGGCTCCCTATAATGCGCACCCACTGACACGGCGAACGAGAACAAATATCTGTTCAAATTCAAAGTCGGTAACGCGGTAGCAAGCCTGGGTTTCAACGGTGTGAAGTTAAAAACATCACTCGCTCGAAACCAGATAAAAAAGGGCTTGACGCTGAAAAAGGGATGTGTAGAATACGCAGCCCTGACCCGATGAGAATCATCGCGGTCCTGCTCTTTAACAATCTATCAAGCAATCTGTGTGGACACTCACAGGCATTG
>NZ_JAPEHY010000034.1:0-53683 GCF_028823715.1 Shewanella sp. K8 | reverse complement strand
AAAGGGCGTACTTTCAGCATCTATCAACTGGCGACGGGCAGTGGTCATAACCAACCTCGACTGAGCTTTGATGGGTATTTCAAAGCCTAGTCAAGACTGTGCGAAACATCAAAAAGATATGGCTGTCCTGTATTCTGATATGGCTGTCCTGTATTCTGTAGTATTCTGTAGCTGGTGCCTTAGAGTAGATTTCACCAAACTTGTTTGGAACAACATACCCGTTCGCTTTATGCAAGAAGAGAAGATATTCGATTCATATCATCTCTTAACCTACACTGTTCATCATCACTAAGTTGTTGATCACACCGTTCAAGATTAATCCGCTCTAACAATTCTAGAGTTTGCTCCTTGATATCATCCCTGAGAAATCCATGCATTAGGCCTTCTTCACACAAAACCATATAAATAATTAGCTTTTCTAGCTCACCACTCTCAATTGACTTCGCATACTCAACCTGTACACGTGAAGAAGCTTGTCGAATATCGAGCCCATCGCGCATAAACTCTTCAATATCCTCATGGATAAATTCTTGAAGTTCTTCGTATGACCATTTGTCCATAATTATTCCCCCGCAAACACGTTTAGCTGAATATTAGGATAACGAGCTTTAAAATCGAAAATAACATCAGTGCACTGGTACAAGTTAACCTTTCTGTAAACAGGTTTATTGAGCCTGTTGCATTTCGATTATTTCCAAGCCTTAAAGCCACATCGTTCAAGATCTTAAACTCCGTATCCCATTGTCTTGTATACGCGTCTGGCGTACCCACTCTAACATTGTCGGGATCGACTGACTTCGGTTTAAAAATCCAATCAGATTCATCAGCTAAATGCACAAACCCATCAGCGCCCTTATCGGTTGGATAGTTAATACGACTATGAGCCTTCAACTCTATTGGCAATCCTGGAATATCAAGCTGAGCAACTCCAACATTGCCGCTACCTTGAAGCTTTTTAAGTAGCTCAGCACGAAGAAACATCAAAAAGATCTGGCTGTCCTGTTTTTTTGTCAGCTCAAATTTAATCTGACAGGCATCGATGAAAACGAGTAGCTGTCAGACCAAGCTTGAGCTAGTACAGATAAGTTTTATTCTATTTTACTTAAACATCCTCTAACCAAACTATCTATCGAAGCTAATTCAGATCCTGTTACAGGTTCGCTAGAAACCAACAACAATGCTCCTCCTGCAATTTCCTCTACGCGCTCAATCGACGTCGTGAGCACTTCAATAACTTCATGGGCAGTAATACCGAATGCTCTGTTACACATCGCATCATCAAAGTAATTAACAGGGTATATCCTGAATACACTGTCCCTTCCATCAATATCCTTGCCTGTACGTTGCGACTCCTGGACTATATCTTCAAAATCATCTAAGTCTTGTTCTAAATCAGTTATAATTGCTGCTCTGTATGGACAAAACACTTCAACTATCTCAGGGAAAACATCATTGCAAAACTCATGAAAATTAATCTCATCACTATCGAAAGTTAAAGTTAATGAGTCATCAGAAGTCGCTTTATCCGTAATCGCTACAGGCAATCGAGACGCATAGGATATTGCACCATTAACTGCATTGACTAAGCACGGTGAAAGATCAGAAGCCGCACTTTCACCACTTCCTGAATCAAAATAAGCATCTTCCACTGATTTTGATTCAGCCCACAACCCATGGATCTTTGATAATCGTTTCAATAAAGAGTTATTCAGTTCTGAAATAATCTCTCCGCTCTTAGCTCTTCGCCTAAACCTTGCTTCTACCTGCATAAACACACCTATTGCCGTACTCGAGTGGAAATATTGGTAATACCTAACTTTCGGAGAACCTGCTGCGCCTCACGACGAGCTTCAATAGTTGGCAATTCAATAACACCTCTGTATCCAGAGTTTTGAGATAAGGCTTCGCTTTTTCTCACTAAACCATCACGAACACTGGGCGATATAAAAGGCCCTTCTCTTGTAGAAAACGGAACAATTCTAGTCTTAGAGTCAATGAGCTCAATGACTCCATTATCAAGCTGTTGGTAACCATCAAACTTAACGAAAGGCGCACCATTGGGATTAGGATTGTCATATCGAAGCGCAGGAACTTGGCGCTGACGTGTTGCTATCTCACTGAATGCCCCCGTTGTCCCTGATTCAAAATCCCTTGCATTCTGCATTGCGGAATTTCGGGGCATTCCTAAATTTTCTACAACGAAAGTTAATCCTCTATTTGGATTGCTTGGAACACCTTTTGGATTCTCCTGACTTTTCAAAGGAGTGTCAACATCACCCTCTGGTGCCTTACTATTCAGTGGAGTCTGGTGTTTCCCGATATAAGTTTGAATTGCATGGTCGTTCCGAATCGCCTTTTGGGCCTTGGCGATATCTTCCAATACGCTGCTGGCCGGGCTGATAATCCTGCTGGCCCGTTTCTTGGTCACAACAAGAAACATCAGGATCACCCCAAAGACGCTGCCAACCAACGCCGCAAGCAGGACAAGAGACATCTCCAACATGCCATCCAAACTGACCCGGCTATGCATATAACCGGCTATTTCGGCCAGCTTATCTTTGGGAAGGGCGTCCAGATAACGCAGTGGCAGTGATTGCAATAAGGCCCGGACATACTCGTCTTTTAACAGCAAGATCAGCATTTCCATCGCCTCACCTGTGGCCTTCAAGCCATTTTCACTGCGGACACGCCATTGGGCCAGTTTGGCCTCCAGAGCATCGACATCGCCTGTCATTATCGCCTCGAGCAACAAAGAAAGACTTATCTCTGCTTCCTCGAGGAATGCCATCAAGCCACTGAAATCCAGCAAATCGTCCATGAAGCAGGCTGTTCCCTGACTCAGCCCCTGTGTATAAGCCTGGCCAGTCTGCAAGGCTTGTTGCCAGATTTGCTGTTGGTTGAACTGCTCTCGCTGAGCCGTCAGCTCCGCCAGCTGTGCATCCACTTTTTGCCTGAAGCTGTCACTGATTTGCTGAACATCCGCCTGAGCGGCCAACTGTTCGCTTTTCTTGGCCATTTCCGCTGCCGCAGTGTCCAGCGACGCCGCCAACTGACGGTAGAGGTCGGGTAACCTTTGCTCTGCACTTTGGCGCTCAGCCTCATCGCCGAAGATCACTGTGGCTTCCCCGTTGGGGCAATCTTCCAGGCAGGCCCAGCCCTTGGCATTCAATACCCCGCTCTTTTGCGAACCATCACTGAATTCGACTCTATAGGGCACCTTACCGGCCGCCGTCTCCTCTTTGTCATCGTAAACCAGTTCCAACTCCAACCTGCGTCTGGCTTGAGCGAACTTGGGGCTGATTTTGGCCGTTGGCGCCGTGGTGGGCGCAATCTGAGTAAGGCTGGGATCCGGGCTGTAAACAGGTTCGATGGCCGGGGCCAGGCTGCCGGTGGATGTCTTAAAGTGAGCACTGCTGCCTGCAGAGGCAAAACGCTTTTGGATCTGATTAACGGCGTGAGGGGAAATACCTTCTTGAATGTTGGTAATCCACTCGCCTGATTGATAACGAAATAGTGGCAAGATTGGAGTATCACTGAGGATCACTCTGCTGCCATCGGCCAGTTCCCGCTTGAGCTGCTCGAGCGAGCGCCCGGACGGCGCCAAAGATACCAGCTGTTCATTGCTCAAGCTTTGCCAGTTGGCCTCAATCTGCCCGGCATCGCTGAGATGCAACTCAGCCATGCTGACTACGCGGATTACGCCCATCTACGACTCTCCCTGTCTGCCCCAAGGTAATTAGGTTACCCCTTGGTAAAACTCCTTGTTTCCTGTGGCGCTTTTTTGAGCGCGCCTGGATGGTACTGCAAGTTTTTACAAAAAGCAGCTCAGAAATATCTGAAACTTTGGCTTTTTCCGATATTTTTCGCGTCGTTAGCCGTAAAACTATACTTTTGAGGGGAGTCTTTCATTCGAAATGATGAACTACTTTTACCCCCAGGTGCCAGCTCACAGCAAAGTGTTGCTGCTATAGCCTGAGGCCGGGGTTCTGGGCTATCATCTGGCCCCATAAATTCAGCGTATTCCAAAGCAGTATTCATGATCACCATTTCCGATGCCCAGTTGATCCGTGGCACCAAGACCTTGCTTGACGAGGCCTCATTGACTATTTATCCCGGCCACAAGGTGGGATTAGTCGGCGCCAACGGTACGGGCAAGTCCTCATTGCTGGCCCTGATTTTAGGGCAACTACACCTGGACAAAGGCGAGATCAGCGTGCCATCCCAGTGGCGCATTGCAACTGTCGCCCAGGAAACCCCGGCGCTGGAGGTATCGGCACTGGAATATGTGCTCGATGGCGATCGTGAGTTTCGCGAGCTCGAAACCCAGCTGGCCAAGGCTGAAGCCGAGGATAATGGCCACAGGATAGCCGAACTGCACGGCAAGCTTGATGCCGTAGGCGGCTACAGCATACGCGCCCGTGCCGGTACCCTACTGGCAGGTCTTGGCTTTACCGAGGCCCAGCAGAGCCATCCGGTGAAGAGTTTCTCCGGCGGCTGGCGGATGCGTCTCAATCTGGCGCAGGCACTGCTGTGTCGCTCGGAATTATTGCTGCTCGATGAACCCACCAACCACCTGGATCTGGATACTATGTACTGGCTGGAGGGTTGGATTAAATCCTATCAGGGTACGCTGGTGCTGATCAGCCACGACCGTGACTTTATCGATGCCATAGTGGACGAAATCGTCCATGTGGAACACCAGAAACTCAACTTCTACAAGGGTAACTACAGCGCCTTTGAACACACTCGCGCCGAGCGTATGGCCCAGCAACAGGTGGCCTATGAGCGCCAGCAGCGAGAGCGTGCGCACATGCAGTCTTTTGTGGACCGCTTCCGTTACAAGGCCAGTAAGGCCAAACAGGCCCAAAGCCGCCTGAAAGCACTGGAAAGGATGACTGAGTTGATGCCTTCCAAGGCCGACAGCCCTTTCTATATGGAGTTTCGCGAGCCGGATGCGCTGCCCAACCCCTTGGTGAAGATGGAAGATGTGTCGGTCGGCTACGGCGACAAGGCTATTCTCAACAAAGTGCATCTCAATCTGGTACCCGGCGCCCGCATCGGTTTGCTGGGGCGCAACGGTGCCGGTAAGTCCACCCTGATTAAGTTGCTGTCTGAGCAACTCTCGCCCATGCGCGGCCTGTACGAGCCCAATCCCGGGCTCAATATCGGCTACTTTGCCCAGCATCAGATAGAGTTTCTACAGCTGGATGATACCCCGCTGCAGCATCTGCAGCGCCTGGCCCCCAATGCCCGCGAACAGGAGTTGAGAGACTTCCTCGGTGGTTTTGGGTTCCAGGGCGATATGGCACTTGCCCAAGTGCGTCCCTTCTCCGGTGGTGAAAAGGCCCGTCTGGTGCTGGCGCTGCTGGTTTGGCAACGCCCCAATCTATTGCTGCTCGATGAGCCCACCAACCACCTGGATCTGGAGATGCGCCACGCCCTGACCGTAGCGCTGCAGGGCTTTGAAGGCGCCATGGTGATAGTGTCCCACGACCGTCATCTGCTGAGACTCACCTGTAACGACTATTACCTGGTCGACGGCGGCGAAGTGCGGATGTTCGATGGCGATCTGGATGACTATCACCAGTGGTTGCTGGATGCCGCCAAAGCCGCAGCGGCAAGTGTGTCTCTGGTTGACGAAGCCTCACCGGCCCAGGACAAGAAGCTGCAAAAGCGCCTGGAAGCTGAATTGAGACAAAAACTATCACCACTGAAGAAACGCCAGGCCAAACTGGAAGCCGAGCAGAGCCAGGCTACCGACAGATTGGCGGAGCTGGAAAATCTGCTGGCGGATACTTCTCTCTACGAGGCCGAGCAAAAGCCCAGACTGACGGAGATCCTCGCCGAGCGCACCCAACTTTCGCAGGCGCTGGAAGAGAGTGAAATGAACTGGTTGGAACTTCAGGAAGAGATAGACACCATCGAAGCCGAGTCAGGCCTTTGAGCCGGGGAAACTCGGGTGTTGAGATTGCAAGCAAGGAGAAAAGCGTGCCACATACGAGTCTGTTTACCTCTAGTCTTTGGCAGGAATGTGAAACACTTTACCCGGCGCTGGAAAGCCTGCTGATAAAACTGCAGGACGAACACGGCCTGATAGTCAACCTCTTGCTGCTGGCGCTGACCCTGGACAACAAAGGCGTTAGTCTCAACCAGGGCTCATGGGCCCAGCTCCACAGCGAAGTTGAGCAGTGGGAAAGCGGCATTCTGCGTCCCTATCGGCGGCTGAGACGCCTGGCCAAACCCAACCTGGGACAAGCCGAGTACCAACAGATGTTGGATGTCGAGCTGATGATGGAACGCAGAGGGCAGCAGTTGATATTGCACAAACTCAATGGCCTGCCTCGCAGCGTCACTGAAGACAAGCAACACAATCTCAGTACCTATCTGGCACAGTTCAACCTCAGCCCTCAGCAACATCCTGCTCTGCTGGCTCAGGCTTGAGCCTCCGAGCCAGCAAGCAGGCGTTGCGCGCAGTCAAACCATAGATACTCAGCTGTGGATTGGCTCCCAAACTGCTGGGGAATACAGAGCCATCCATCACCGACAGATTGCTGTAGTAATGCGCCTGGCCTTCGCTGTTCACCCAGGATAACTGCCTGTCTTCCCCCATGGCGCAGCCACCCATCACATGCGCCGAAGCCACTATGGTCTTCAGTGGCGCCAGCGGCATCTCGGCAATAACCTGTTTGGCCTCTTGCCAGGAGGACAAAATTCCGGCGCCCTCATTGATGGGCATAACCTGCTCGGCGCCTGCGGCAAACTGCAGCTCGGCCATGCTGGCAAAGGCCCTTCTGGCGGCGGCAAACAAGGCCGGCGTCAGAGGGTAATCCAGGGCAGTGCCTTTATCTGTCAGCAATACCTGGCCACCGGGCAATTCCGGCGAAAAGCCATCCCGGATCAGGGCTATGGTGACCTGCAGATGATTGAACCAGGACATCAGCTCGGCATGCTGTGGCCCATAGCCCAGGGTCTTGGAGGCGATAAGCACAGGATGCACCGGCGGTACCTCCAGCTTATATCCAGGTTGACCAGTGGCACCATCTTGCCAAACAAACTGATCCGAATATATCGACTGCGGTGCACCGGAGTGGGCATTGATTGCTTCCCGAAAGCGGGCGCCACTGAGCACGGTTGGGTGTAAACAGGTCTGCTTGCCGAGGCGCTGATAGGGATCTGTCATTTGTGAACGCAGCAGTAATGCCGGAGTGTGGATTGCCCCAGCCGCCACCACATAATGACGAGCGCGGATCATCAATTTGACTCCAGTGGGCTTGTTATAGCCATCGAGCGCCTCGGCTCTGAGGGCAAAAACCCGCTCACCATGATGCTCGAAGCGCTCGGCGCGAACATGGCTGTATAGCTCTGCCCCGGCATTCAGGGCAGCCGGTATTGTGGTGACCAGCATGGATTGCTTGGCATTCACCGGGCAGCCCATGCCGCAGTACCCCGTGTTCCAGCAGCCCAGCACATTGCGTTTGATAACTGTGTAGTCCCAGCCAAGCTCGACACAGCCATCCCTGAGGGCCTGATTGTTGCGGTTGGGATCTATCGGCCAATGACTGATATTGAGCCTTTGCTCCATCTTGTCGAACCAGGGATCCAACTCGATGCGGGACAAACCTTTAACCCCAAGGCTTTGCCAATAATCCAAGGTGGCTTTGGGGGTGCGAATCGAAGTGGTCCAGTTGACTGTGGTGGAGCCGCCGACCGACTTACCCTGGAAAATACTGATCCCCTTATCCTGGGTCTTCATGGCCGCCGCTTGCTGGTAGAGCTCTGGATAGGCGCGGCGCTCCTCCATGACAAAGTCAGAGGATGACTTGAGCGGCCCGGCCTCCAACAGCAAGACTCTGAGCCCCGCCTGAGTCAATACTTCAGCCGCCGTGCCACCGCCGGCACCTGTGCCTATGATGACAACATCCGTCTCCAGTTCAAGATCCTCGGTCAAAGAGGCTCCATCTGTATGTTTCCAACCTGCGGCCAGCCCGGCCAAAATGGGATCAGCTATCGGCAAATGTGTCTCCAGTCGGGTATCAGAGTGCCAGTTTTGGCTTGTTATAGTTGAGTCTGTCCCAATGCTCAGGGCAGGCATAATAGCTTGCCATCAACAACTCTCTGAGACCGAGATAAGCTTGTTGCAGCAGCTCCATCCAAGAGCTGCGCCAGGATTCCAGCAACTCGACCAATTCATTGGGGCTGCGCAGCATCAGAGGCGTCATGCTGCCACTCAGCAAGAGTAAACCAAAGCGGTTTTCCAGGATGTCGAGCAGCTGTTCCAATTCCTGACGCTGGGCCTTAGGTAGCCATTTCAGGGTTTGATTGACCGCATCCAGAGTGCGATTGATGGCACTGCTTCTATGTTTGTTAATCTCCGGCAATGCCCCTTCCAGCAACACGGGGATCAAGGCACCAAGCAGAAGGTCATGGGGCTTTTCGTGCTCACTCAGGTTGGCGATTTCCTCCTCCTCATAGAGGCTGACACCCAATGCCAATGCACTGGTTCCCCCCAAAGCCCAAAGCAGAAACTGCCGTCTTTGCATGCCTGTCCTCCTGTCATTCCCCTGCACTCAGCTGTGCTGACATCTGTGTTACAATCCTGCCAATAACCAATTAACCACAGCAAAGTGCCCACGGCAATAGGCCATTTCGCAAGCGAGATCCCATGAGCAGTAGTTTTCGTCCGCCCTGGTGGGCCAGGAGCCCCCATTTTCAAACGATCATACCTGTTTTGACCAAGGTGGCAGGGCTACCGCTGCGGCGTGAACGGCTGGAGCTGGAAGATGGTGACTTTATCGACCTCGACTGGCTCAAGACGCCAACCCCGGGTAAGCCCTTGTTGGTAATACTGCACGGGCTGGAAGGCAGCGCCGACTCCCACTATATCCGCCGCCTGCTACGCAAGTGTCAGAAGCAGGAGCTGGCCGCCGTAGTGCACCATCACAGAGGCTGTTCGGGTGAAGACAATCGCCTGGCGCGCAGTTACCACAGTGGTGATACGGCCGATATCAGCCATAGTCTGCAAACCCTGAAGCAGCGCTATCCCCATTCGCCTCTGCTGGCGGTAGGTTACAGTCTCGGCGGCAATGTACTGGCCAAGTACCAGGGAGAATTTGCGGATAAAAGCTTGCTCAGCCGCGCCGCAGTGGTATCGGCACCGCTGGCGCTGGCATCCTGTGCCAAGCGGTTGGAGAAAGGCTTCTCCAAGGTTTATCAAAGTTATCTTATCCGCCAATTGCAGCAAAAAATGCTGCTGAAACTCGAGCGGGGCAACAGCCAGTTGCCGCTGAATGGTGAGGCCATCAAACGGCTGAACACCTTTTATGATTTTGACCATCAGGTGACTGCACCACTGCACGGTTTCAACGGTGTCGATGACTATTATCAAAGGGCCAGCGCCTTGCCTTTATTGGGTAAGATAGCCAAACCGACCCTGATACTGCATGCAGCAGACGACCCTTTTATGACTGACGCCGTAATCCCTTCATTGGAGCATTTGCCCGCCTGCGTCGAATATGAGCTGCATGCCAATGGCGGCCATGTGGGCTTTATCGAGGGCGGCACACCGTGGCAGCCACGCTATTATCTGGAGCAGCGATTGCTGCGTTATCTGACGGAGTCAACCCATGCTGATACCCTATGAATCCCTGCTGCAACTGCCCAAGGAAACCCTGGATAACCTGATTAAGGAATACCTGCTTTCCCAGGTGGAAGACGGCAGTTTCGATGCCCTGGGTGACAAGGCGTTGGAGCAGGCCATCGGCAAGTGCCGCCTAGCGCTCAAGAGCGGCCATTTACTGGTAGAATTCAGCGAAGATGACGAGTCTGTTGCCATCCGCTCCCGCGAGGAGATCATGCGGCGTACCCCACTTGTCGACGATTGACCCGTCCCCCAGCATTCCTTTATAAGTAGTTAACTAAAGGTTAACGGGTCAGATAACCACAGCGTCGGCCTGCAGCCCAAGTTCTTTGAAACAGGTAGGAAAAATGTCTGCAAAACATCCAATTATCGCAGTGACAGGTTCATCGGGTGCCGGAACCACGACTACCACAACCGCCTTCAGTCACATCTTCAGACAACTGGGGATCAACGCGGCCATGGTGGAAGGGGACAGCTTTCACCACTATACCCGCGCCGAAATGGAAGTGATGATCCGCAAGGCCAAGGCCGAAAACCGCAACATCAGCTATTTTGGCCCGGAAGCCAATGACTTTGCCCGTCTGGAGAAGTGTTTTTCCGACTATGCCGGCACGGGGCAAGGGGAAACCCGCTCCTACCTGCATACCTTCGATGAAGCCGTGCCTTACAACCAGATGCCGGGTACCTTTACTCAGTGGCGACCGCTGCCGGAAGACACGGATATGCTCTACTACGAGGGGCTGCACGGCGGTGTAGTGACCGGCGAAAGCAATGTTGCCCAGCACGTGGATCTCTTGATTGGCATGGTACCCATAGTCAACCTGGAGTGGATCCAGAAGATCATTCGCGATACCTCTGAGCGCGGCCATACCCGTGAAAAAGTGATGGGCTCAATCGTGCGTTCGATGGACGACTATATCAATCATATGACGCCGCAATTCTCCCGCACCCATATCAATTTTCAGCGGGTTCCTACGGTAGATACCTCCAACCCCTTCAGCGCCAAGGATATTCCCAGCCTGGACGAAAGCTTTGTGGTGATCCGCTTTCGCGGCATCAACAATGTCGACTTCCCCTATTATTTGAAGATGATCCAGGGGGCTTTTATGTCCAGGGTTAACACCCTGGTCGTGCCGGGAGGCAAGATGTCACTGGCGATGGAGCTTATTCTGACACCGCTGATCAAAGACCTGATGGATAAGCGCCAAGCCCTGCTGGAGCAGGATATTGAATAGGCTGGATGCAGATAAATTTTGGCTTCAGACTCGATTAAGTTTGATTTAAGTCTAAAGGGGTAAATTACAGTCATCGGGATTTCAGGCGAAATACTGATGGTTGACATACTCTTGGGGATAGATTCCCCCATCTTGATCTGTTTGTTCCCTCGAGTATGTCAACAACCTACCCTATTTTAGATGCCCATAATGGGCATTTTTTATTGCCCGAATTCTTGCTCTCCATGCAAACGTCAGTCTCTTCCTCTGACGCAAACACAATCAACCACAGCAAAAACCCCAGCGTTCAGCAAAGGGATTATCCGTATCGGCTTGAAGCATTCACAATGGGCGTTATTCCATCAAGGGCACCACTTCACGGTAAGGCTTGTGACTGCGATAACTCTCCAGTCGCTGCCGGAATTCAAGCGCCTTACTGAGATCCTGCGACTGCTCCAGCGCTGCAATGGCCTGCTGCTGAGTCGCCACCGCGGCGGTAAAATCCCCTAATTCGGCGTAAGCTGCCGCCAAGTTATCGAGATTGGTGGGGTCCTGATTGTTGTCTTCCAGTAGTTGCTTGGCAAGCGCCAACGCCCGACCACCATCGCGGTACTTGGCTTCGGGACAAGTGGCCAGGATCCAGGCGGCATTACCAAGAGAGATATCATCACCGGCCGAGCTGAAAAACGCCACAGCCTTGCCGCAATGGCGGTTAACCCCTTCACCACCTGAAGCATAGAGGAAACCCAGTCTGAACCTGGCCCAATGGTTGCCCTGATCCGCCAACGGCAGATACCAACGCTCGGCCAGCGCCAGATCCCGCTGCATCAACTTGCCTTCGAATGCCAGGTCTGCCAGGGTTTGCTGCGCCTTGGTTTCGCCCCCTTCGGCAGCTTTAGTCAACCAGGCGAGGCCGGCAATTTTGTCCTCGGCAACGAAACGGCCGGAGAGGTACATCAAACCTAGCAGGTACTGAGCTTCCACTTCACCATTGGCGGCATTGAGCTGAATATAGGCCAGTTTGCTGGCGGCAATTTCCTTGCTTGGCTGGGGAATGGCAAAGGCCTGTAACTGTCCGCTGAACAGACTCAAGGCCAACATGGCAGCCGCTGCAATTAAGGGAGATTTCACTCTGATACCCTTTGATAATCTATGCATACAGACTCATAAATTAGCCCGAACCCGGCGTGAAAGTCGAGGTCAATCCACCAATAAAACGCTAATAGTAGCTCTCAATGGGCTTGGCGAATTGTGAGCAAGGTGAAGAAGATGTGATTTAACCTACAGACTGGAGCGATTCCAGGGGCTTTTAATCTGTATTGGTTGACATGTATCACTAAAGTATCAGAATGATAACCAAGATTAGCGATTTAATTGCGTTGATTCACTCAGTCTAAACTAAGACTTGGTTCAAAGTTTACTCTTTGATATTGACGTAAAATCCTTATTTAGAATATCCTTACTTTCGTTTTAATCAATCGAGGAACATAGGCATGGCTCTGATTGGTAAGCCAAAACCAGATCCGACTTTGGAGTGGTTTTTATCACACTGTCACATTCATAAGTATCCAGCCAAAAGCACTCTGATCCATGCTGGTGAAGATTCAGACACTCTGTATTACATAGTAAAAGGGTCTGTTGCCGTATTGATTAAAGATGAAGAAGGTAAGGAAATGATCCTCTCTTACCTGAATCAGGGCGACTTTATCGGTGAACTGGGTCTGTTTGAAGAGCAAGCCGAGCGTACCGCTTGGGTTCGCGCCAAGCAAGCCTGTGAAATTGCTGAGATCTCTTACAAGAAGTTCAAGCAGCTGATCCAGGTTAACCCTGAGATCCTGATGAAGCTGGCCGCTCAGATGGCACACCGTCTGCAAAGCACCAGCCAGAAAGTGGGCAACCTGGCCTTCCTCGACGTGGCCGGTCGCATCGCTCAGACCCTGTTGCATCTGGCTAAACAGCCTGATGCCATGACACATCCAGACGGCATGCAGATCAAGATCACCCGTCAGGAAATCGGTCAGATTGTTGGCTGCTCCCGCGAAACCGTGGGCCGCATCCTCAAGATGCTGGAAGAGCAGAACCTGATCCAGGCGCACGGTAAAACCATAGTAGTTTACGGTACCCGCTAAGCCAGCTTCAGCTTGATTTAAGCCTGATTCTATAGAGTGGCCAAGGTAATAACCTTGGCCACTTTTGTTTTTCAGGAGCATCAATTGAGAGGGCTATTTTTCATTTGCTTTATTAGCCTGACTTTGAGCACTGCAAAGGCTGAAGTGGCCAGTCCCCACCTGGAACCCGATCACGATATCGCCAAGGAATTAGTGAAATCCGGGACGATCCTCTCCCTGGATGCCACTCTCTCTCAGCTACAATGGGTCTGCCATGGCAAATTGATTGACGCTCATCTCTATCAGAAAGAGGGTGAATGGCGTTATGATTTGCAGATAAAAGTCGAACATGGCCATATCGTCAGTCTGAGTCTGAATGCAGGCACAGGTTTACACGATGATCTAATCCCATTACCGAGCGAATGTCGTCCCAATGAAACTTCTACTCGTTGAAGATAATGCCCTGCTGGTTGAAGAACTGGCAAAACAACTAAAGCAAGCAGGCTATGTCACGGATGTGACCGACAAAGCCATAGAAGCCGACTATCTGGTCAAAGAAACCCAGTATGACTGCATCATTCTCGATATCGGCCTGCCCGATGGCAACGGCTTGCAGTTGCTTGAAAAATGGCGTCAGCAGGGGCTGACCACTCCTGTGATTATGCTGACCGCCCGCAGCCAGTGGCATGAAAAGGTTGAAGGCTTCAATGCCGGTGCCGACGACTATCTGGGCAAACCCTTTCACACCCAGGAACTGCTGGCCAGACTGCAGGCGATAATCCACCGCACCCATGGCCGTGCCACTGTGCCCGGCAAGCAATTGAACTTCGGTGGCGTCAGTCTGGATGAAGCCGAGCAGACTGTGACTGTCAATGGTCAACGTTTCGACCTGACCGCCATGGAGTTTCGCTTGCTGCGGATCTTCTTGATGTCGCCCAAGAAGCTGCTTTCCAAGGCACAGATCACCGACAAGCTGTACCAGTTTGATGATGAGAAAGAGAGCAATGTGGTCGAGGTCTATGTCACCCATCTGCGCAAGAAACTGGGTAAGACAGCGATAGAAACCCGTCGCGGCCAAGGTTATATCTTTCACGGCAGCCAATCCTGATGATGTCCATCCGCACCAAGCTGAGCCTGTGGCTGACAGCACTGGTGTTACTGAGTACCCTGATAGGCCTGGCGTTTATGGAATCCATGCTGCGCCAGGCATTTCACGACTCTATTATCAACCGCTTGCAGGAAGATCTGGAGCAAGTGGCGCTGGCCACTCACCTCAATGACGGTGAGATCCTGATAGATCAGAGCCTGCTTTCCGGCTTCTACAAACCCGCCTATTCCGGGCGCTACTACCAGCTCAATCTGCCGGATCGGGAGATCCGCTCCCGCTCCTTGTGGGATCAACGCCTGGAAATAGTGCAATTGGAGCCAGGGCAAACCCGTGCCTGGCAAACCAAGGGGCCACAGAATCACGACATTCAACTGTTGTCTTTGGGGCTGACCTCAAGTAGCAAGAAGATCAATGCCACCCTGACGGTGGCACAGGATCTCAGCATAGGCCGCAAGGTATTTACCGAGGTTTATGGCACCAAACTGAGTGTCAATCTGGCCATGTTGCTGGCAATGATCCTGGGAATATTTCTGGTATTGCGGCAATCCTTCAAGCCGGTGAAGCAGATAAAACAGGCGCTGGCCAAACTCAGGGAGGGGGAGATCAACTCGCTGTCGCTGGAGACCATTCCCCCAGAAGTCAAACCTCTGGCCGAAACCTACAACGAGCTGCTTGAATACACGAGTAACCAAATTCAGCGCAGCCGCAATAATCTGGGCAATCTCAGCCACGGCCTGAAGACGCCACTGGCAGTGATGCGCCAGCAAGTAGAAGCGCTGGGGCTGAAAGATCCCGATACCGCCAGGGCACTGGAGCAACAACTGGATCAGATCCACAAGATGATAGAGCGTAAACTGGCGGCGGCGCGGATCACAGGCGATATGCTGCCGGCGGCACAGTTGGTACTGCCAAGGGATTTGGAGAGCCTGTGCCAGACCCTGGACAAGGTGCATAGACACAAGCAGATTAGCTGGCGCTTCGATATCAGTGATGGTATTCCCAGGCTACCAATCCACAGAGAAGACGGCATGGAACTGCTCGGTAACCTGTTGGACAACGCCTATAAGTGGGCCTCAAGCCAGGTGTTGGTGAGGGTGTGGCAACATCAGGGACTGGTGTATGTCAGCGTCGAAGATGACGGCCCTGGGGTGGCAGAGGAAAACATGCAAACCCTCACCCGCCGCGGCAATCGCCTGGATGAAGAGATCAATGGTCATGGGCTGGGGTTGTCGATAGTCAAGGATATTGCCGAGCAGTATCAGTTGGATATCGACTTCTACAAGAGCCCGGCACTGGGCGGACTCAAGGTTTCACTGACCTTCAAGGCCTGAAGGTTAGCCTGGCTCCTCAAAGAGTCACTCAGACAAAAATAAAGAACCCAGCCTAGGCTGGGTTCTTTGTTATCAAGCTGTCAGGCCTTGGCTCAATCAAGCACAGGCAGGTAGCTCAGAGCCAGGCGGTCACGGCTCAGTTGACTATTGAGTATCTCACCCACAGTGCCGCCCTTGAGCTGCTGCGCCAGCAGTTCAGGAGAGGCCGAGGCGATAAACTGCTCCACTTCCTTAATGCGGGCAATCAGCGCCAGCGCCAACTTATTCTCGGCGGTCGCGGCGTAGATTTTACCGTTCAGGGACACTTGGGCCTGCATATCCAGCCCAGGGGCGGCCTGATGAATACCGACATATTCACGCCATACCCTGGCCTTCTGCTCACCCTGATAGTCGCTGTCGACCGATGCCAACACCACTTGTCTCAGCATCATCTGCAGCAGGTTGCTCTTGCCTTTGGGTTGACCATTGACGGTATCAAAGCCGAAGAAGCGTGATACTGTGCGGTCATAATTGGGCAGAGGCTCTATGCTCTGGCTGGCAAAATCGCTGTAGTAAGGCAGATACGTTTCCAGCTCAGGGCTACTGTTGCAGGCATCGGCAAACAAAGGCTTGCCATTGCTAACCAGATCCGGGCCATTACCCAGCGCCATGCGGCAAAGCATATCTTCGAACAGCTTGCCGGTTTGTGGCAGATCTACCAGCGCCTTGTGACCACGGCTGGAAGTCGATCTCGGAGTCGTGCGACTTACCAAGGCACGCACTGCCAGCAGTTTGTCCGGCCATACCCCAAGCACATCACGCTCGTTGACATAAGGATGGTTGGGCGAGCCTTCAGGCGCCTTGATCCCGTTCAACAAACGACCGGCGAAGGTCACATCGGCGCTCAGCATATCCCGGAACTCTTCCTTGATACCATAGTTGATAATCAGTTCCTTCAATGCCTCTGGAGAATCGGCAAACCTGCTGATCACTTCACCCGGAGCAAACTTCATGGTCATGTCGGCACTCTTGAAGCGATACTGCTCCAACAACTTGGCAAAGTTGTACTGCTGTCTCAGGGCTGCCTGACCATCTTCGGTGCGGAAGGTGACATCTACCACGGCATCGTTCTCACCGGCAAGGCGCAGGAACAGGTCGGCCGCCTTGTTCATCGCCCTTTGGTTGGCACAATACCAGGCATCCTGGCCGGCTGCGGCTTTCAGCTGACAGTCGTTGGCAAAGAAGTTTTCCGGCAAGTCGAAGAGCCCCTCGAGGAAGCTGACATCTTCGATAAACTGGCGAATCTCATCAAACTGACGCTTGCGGGCAATGGTGTAACCCAGGCTGTGGTCTTCATAAAGCGACTGACGGTTATGTCTCAGGTTACTGGTTTCATAGCTGTCCTGATATCTGTCGATATAGAACTGGGCGATGTCATCCAGGTTCTGACCGGCGTCACTGCGGTTACAGTTGCTGTTGAGCGACACATGCTCGTCGGTACAGAAGGCATAGCTGCGCAGCTTGTGGTCGCGGGCAATGTTGTAGAGCGCACCGAAACGTGTCTCGCCCTGGATCACTCCTTTTTGCAGCTCATCACGGCGCTTGGCATCTTCGTCTTTGAGGGAGACAAAGTCGCCGTTATCGGCCTCAACTTCACGGGCATAACCGAAACGCAGCGCCGCCAGGTCATAGGGCTCAAAAGTGGTCGCAAAACGGTTGACGTTGTAGTCCATCTGGCTGGAGAACTCGGCGTTCACTTTCAGATCAGGATAACCGGCACCGGCAAAGGCCTGGTTCAGTGTTTCCATTTCCTGTTGACTGAAGGTGTTGTCACCATCGCGGCTACCGGCGAAGTTGTGTCTCAGGCCGAAGTTGTGGCCCAGTTCATGGGTCAGGGTACCGGCAAAGGCCTGGGCGGCCAGCGCCGTGCTCAGGCTATCCTGCAGATCCAGGCTCAGCTTCTCGAATGCCTGCAGCTTACCGCCAACATCACCATTGACCCACAACTCGGCATTCTGCCAATCAATCTTGTGGTCCTTGACGCCGGCTGGCAGCATTCTTTGCTGACCACCTGCGGCAAACACAGTGTCGACATGCATCAAAGTATGCTCTGACCAATAGTCACGGCTGGCTTCATCGAAGTCGGCCAAGGCGTTGAACTGCTGCTCAGCGGGTTTGAGTGGCAGAGCTGCCGGAGTGGCGACCACCATCACATCGGCAGGCTTGTCCAGCGCGGCAGGCGCTGTTTCCAATGTTGCAGAAGCTGCGGGCTTAACCACGGCTTGCTGATAAGGCACGCCGGTGAGCGCTTCGACCGAAGCCGCATCCAGCTTGCCGCGGTTATAATCCAGCATCAGTTGCCGATAGTAACGCACCGCGCCTTGCTTGAGGTTGGAGCTGTATTGGTTAACCCTGGCGCTGACAATCTCCCCTGTCAGTGGGTTGGCTGCTGAAGGACCGTAACCGGCCAGACCGTTATCCAGAGGCTCATCAAACAGAGTGATATGGTTATAACGCAGATCGCCATGGCGTTTATCGCCCGCCTGCTCCAGCTTAATCTGTGGCAAGCCGGTATGATAACGGCTGTTGGCGATATTCATCGCGGTCACAGATTCGATAGCCGCATCCAGGAAAGGCTTGTTCTTGGCTTCATAGAAGTTGTTGGACAAGTAGTACACCAACTCACCCTTAGCCGGGTTGAAGCGGTTCAGGTAGGTACGAACATAGCCATCCACCCCTTCTGAGTCGGTTCTGTCCCGATAGCTGTGACTGGAGTTGAAGAAACCAAAGGTGCCCTTCTCATGCTCGCTGTAAGGAATGGGTTGATAATCTTCACTGGCAAGCTGATCCAGCGCCACTATGGAGATAAATTCCGTGGTGGTGAACGACAGATTATCCAGATTGCCACCGTAAAACTGATTGAAACACTGGCCCGATGCCTGATAGGTGTGTTCAATCTCGAAGTTGATCACGCCCTTGTCCAGGTCCATTTCATAGCCTTTGTAGGCTCCGGCATTGACCAGTTTTGGGGATTCAGTTTCGGTGACACACTCACCAAACATAAAGATATCGTTGATCCCCAGCTCGGCAATCTTGGTGTCGGCAAAGTCAGGCACAAAGAAGCGCTTGTCCTGCCAGGTCAGGTTGGCATCTGTATTGACCTGCTCGACGTTGATGCATTCACGCCACTTGTCTTCGGTACATCTGAAGTCTATGTACTCACCGGGGATAGTCAGTACCGGGGCCTGGTTGATGCCCTCCTGGTAGCGGCTGTCATGACCAAGACCTATGGCGTCCCGGTCCAACTGGCGAACCTGAATACCATTCTCTGTCTTGTGCAGGGTCACCAACTTGGGATCCCCCTGGCTGAAGCCGCGGATAGCGGCGGCATAACGCGGCGCCTTGCCGACACTGCGGATATAGAGGTATTGGCGCTCACCGGCCTTCTCTATCGAGTCGCTGCTAATCTGTTTCTCATCTTTGGGCAACTCCTTGTATGGTTCTTCTCCTGCCCCACATCCTGCGAGTGCCAGGCTGGCTGCTATCGCCAGGCTCAGACTTGACTTCTTCATTTAATCCTCTGAATAAATTGAGTTTATAGGTATTTTGTTACTGAGAAATAGAAGGTGGAGCTGCGCTTGTCATACAGCTCAAATCCTTCGGAAGGCCCCAGTTCCGGGTGGTAGAAACGGCCGCTGTTGTTATGGCCAATGGCCAATGTCCAACTCTCGGCAGGCATCCATCCCAGTTCCTGGGCAAAGGTGAATTGGTCATCCATACGACGACCACGGTAATTCTTCGACATCCGATAGCGGCCGCTGATATCCAGGTACCAATTACTGGCAAACTGCCAATAGGCATCGGCCACCAGATCGACCTGATGTTCAATCAGCACCCGCTCACCGGCGGTCTTGTACTTGTAGGCGTTGTACCTGTATCTGGGAGACAGGTAGAAGCTGAAGTTGCCCTCAGGGCGATAGAAGAGATAAGCCGCCACTCTGGGGGCATACTCCAGCCTATCCAGCTTGGTGTAATGCGCCGCCGGCAGATAAACACCGACACTGCCCTTGAGCGACAGGGTATCGGTCAGGGAATAGAGTGGCGTTCGATACTCGAGCAAGGGGTCAAAAAAGCTCGACTCCCTACCGTGCAGCGTCTCTTTTTCACCGCCAAAGGTCAGCAGCACACTGCCCCAATCACTGTTGTAATCGACTCTGGCATCCAGGCTATAAGCCCGATACGCATCGAAGGCCGACTCACTGTAGACATTGCGGGTATAAGACGCATTGAAATAGGCAGTCCATTCGCCGAATTCTTCCTGTTTGAGTTCAAACTCATTAACCGCCTGAGCTTGTCCCGCAAGCAATAGTAAGCCCAGCAAAGGGAAGCTCGTCTTTGCTTTTTTACTTTTTATTATGCGTGACAAGGCCAGATCGCGGTGATATTTACCGGATCTCATATTTAAAAGCCTTAATTTATTTAAAACGAATTAATCTGGAGATAATTCCAGTCTAAGAGGTACTGCCACGAATAGGTTTTACCCATTCGAGGAGTAATTGCGCCCAATAGGGCATCCAACCAAAGGAAAGTTGCGGGACACCCAGGTTGGGAATACGGGGCCCGCATAAGAACAAAATAAACCAACTGACTGTAATGGCTTTAAACACTTCGGCCAAGACGGCGTTATCCGCCAGTTTAACGGCCATAATACAAGGCAAGGAGAGTGAATAGATTGCCAACTGATTTACCGGTGACGCGTTCTGTTTGGCAATAGATATCAGCGTATTAACTTCTTCAAACTCATTAGATATCGCTGCATTAGAAAAAGCCAAAAACAACAGCAAAGGCATGGCCAACTTGACCAAGCTCTGCAATTTACTATTCGACTTATTT
This sequence comes from Shewanella sp. K8, assembly GCF_028823715.1. NCBI lineage: Bacteria > Pseudomonadati > Pseudomonadota > Gammaproteobacteria > Alteromonadales > Shewanellaceae > Shewanella > Shewanella sp. K8. Next base: position 33,413 of record NZ_JAPEHY010000034.1, on the reverse strand, counting down.
CTCTTATTCATGTGATTTTCCGCCGCCCCAAACGGAATAGCGTCTCGATATTAGCTCGAATGCATTCAATACATATTGTTACTTATGTAAACAGCATAATCATGAAAAACACAGTGATCAACACCAACACTTAATGACTAGTCTAAATAGATTAAAAACTGGGTATATATCATAAAAAACATCATAAAAATAAATTAACCCTGGCAAATTAACACCAATGTAAAACATAATCAAAACATCATAAAAACATTAATGCTTCACTATATTAAGCATGATGTTTTGTTTACTTACAAAAAAGCCTCCTTAATTAAGGAGGCCATTCTGTAACTAATTAAGCACTGTTACGACTTGACGTTGGTACTCTCAAAAATCTTATCTGCCGAGGCAGCAACAAAGCCGGTATAGAGTTCACCATCGGCTTTGGGATAACGCAGGGCAAATTCATAGAAACAACTGGGGATCTCTACCGTCTTGTCATCGAAGGCGACGGGGATTCTGTCGGCCATGGTGGAAGACTGTTCCAGCAAGACTTCGGCCGAGCCCTTGATCTCACCGCCAACACTGTTGAGGGTAAAACCAGCCTCCTTGAGCGCGGTATTGACGGCAGCCAGGGTGCTGAATTCGGCCAGGTGGTTCACAGACACGGTAAAGTGGTTGGCACGATAACCAAAGGCGGCAACCCAGGCAGCATACTCACTCTCGGCGAGCAGGGCTTGGTAGGTGTCATAGTCAAGCTGCCAGTGTCTGCCTGAATAAGTAAAGTTATCTGCGGTCAAAGCCTGGGTTGGGATCTGCTCAACCAAGTCGGCAACCCGCTGTTGCAACTCTGGGCTGAACTCTTCCACCAGCAGCTCAGAAATAAAGACCTTGGGCTGAGTCGGGTCCGGATGCTCAAAGTGCTTTGCCACCAGCTTTTTCTGCTCAAAGCGATAATCGCCGCAAGCCACATAGCCCAGCGCTTCGAAATGGGCTGCCAGCACATCCAAGCCCACCTTGGGCAGATTGAATGTACGCAAGGCGATATGGTCGTTAATAATCGCCTTGCCTTGCCCCAACAGCTGGTGCACTTTGGCCGCCGATGGCGTCATCTTGATATAGTCCTGCCACATGGCATTGAACAGCGCATTGATATCTGTATGCATGGTTATTCCCTGTGTAATGCAGTTTGCCCAAAGGCAAATGGTATGTTCAAAAAAGGGAAGCGCCACTGCGCTTCCCTTCACTGTCAGAGGCTAAGTCCCGGACTCAATGCCTGTGGCAAACTCAGACCATCGGCCTCCATGGAAGCCACGGGATAAGCACAATAGTCGGCCGCATAGAAGGCGCTGGCTCTGTGGTTACCCGATGCCCCGACACCGCCGAATGGCGCCGCACCTGAGGCTCCGGTGATCTGCTTGTTCCAGTTCACTATGCCGGCACGAATCCGTGCTAGGAAATAGTCATAGTCTTCACGGCTATCGGCCAGCAATCCGGCAGAAAGGCCATAGCGGGTATCATTGGCCAGCGAAATCGCCCGGTCAAAGCTGCTGTAACGCACCAGTTGCAACAAGGGTCCGAAATACTCTTCATCGGGCAGTTCAATCACCTCGGTAACATCAATCAACCCTGGAGACACCAGGCCGGTACCGCTCTCAATATGGGTTAGTTCCACCAGCGAGACCCCGCCGAGATTCTGCAGATTACGCTGCGCCGCGACCATTCCCTTGGCTGCTGCTTCAGAGATCATCGAGCCCATAAAGGGCTGAGGTTCGGCATTCCAAGGGCCGACAGCTATCGCTTTGACCGCCGCAACCAGTGCGGCAATCAAAGCATCGCCCTGCTCACCTTTCTCTATGTAGAGTCGGCGGGCACAGGTACAGCGCTGGCCACTGGAGATATAGGCAGATTGAATTATTTCGTGCACGGCCGCCTTGATATCACTGATCCCTTTGACGATGAGCGGATTGTTACCGCCCATTTCCAGGGCAAGGATCTTGCCCGGATGACCGGCGTACTGCTGATGCAGCAAGTGGCCGGTGCGGGAGCTGCCGGTAAAGAACAGACCATCAAGCTGAGGATGTGAAGCCAGCGCTTTGCCGGTTTCCACTTCGCCCTGCACCAGATTGATAACCCCGGCGGGCAGGCCGGCTTTCTCCCACAGCTTGAGCATCAGCTCTGCCACTTTTGGCGTCAGTTCCGATGGCTTGAATACCACGGTATTGCCCGCCAGCAGAGCCGGTACTATATGGCCGTTGGGCAGATGCCCAGGGAAGTTATAAGGCCCGAAGACCGCTACTACGCCGTGTGGCTTGTGTCTCAGCACGGCCCGCCCGGCAGGCAGTTCATTTTCAGTTTCGCCGGTACGCTTGTGATAAGCCGCGACCGACAGACCGATTTTGCCTATCATGGCACCCGCCTCGGTGGCCGTTTCCCACAGTGGCTTGCCGGTTTCCTGCGCTATGGTGTCGGCGATTTCCGCCTTATGGGCTTCCAGCTGATCGCGATAGGCCTCTATCACCTGCAAGCGGCCGTCAAAGCCGAGCATAAACCAGTCAAACTGCGCCTCTCTGGCGGCTGCAACGGCAGCTTCAACTTGAGCCGGGGTAGCGGCATTACCCTGCCACAGGGTTTCGCCGTTGGCCGGGTTGCTTGAACTCATTGCCTGGCCTTCGCCAGCGAGCCATTGGCCCTTGATAAATTGTGTCATTATGCTGTTCCTATATTGCCAATACCCTGACCGATTGCCCGTCTGCCACCAAGAGTGCGGCGGCCAACTCGCTCGACAGGATCACTTCTTCACTGTCGTCTGTCAGCGCCAACTTGGCCGAACCGGCACGGTAGTCTGCCAAATGGGTGTTGGAGAGAATAAAGCTGTCCTTTGATTGGGGCATATCGCCGATACGCACCGTCAGCAGGCGACTCTCGCGCACGGAGCGAATGTCCGCCAGATTGCATTCAACCGTGGGGCCACCATCAAAAATATCCACATAGTTGCGCCAGCGGAAACCTTCCGCCTGTAACAGGCTCAGGGCCGGGCGTGTATTGGTGTGCACTTCACCGATAACCTTCTGCGCCGCTTCGGGCAACAGGCAGACATAGACAGGGCTGCGGGGCATCATCTCGGCCATAAAGGCCTTCTGCCCCAGACCTGAGAGGTAATCGGCTTGAATAAAGTCTATGCCGAGGAAGTTTTGCTGCAGCCAGCCGTAGAAAGGGGAATTACCGTTTTCATCGCTGACCCCGCGCATCTCGGCAATAACAGTTTCACCGAACCGATTGGCATGCTGGGCCAAAAACAGAAAGCGGCTGCGTGACAGCATGCGGCCATTGTTGCCCTTGCGGTAGGAGTCTCTCAGAAACAGGGTGCAGAGCTCGGCGGCACCAGTGTAGTCATGACACAGGCTGAGGGTTTCAACCTCGTTACGCACTTCTATCTGCGACGAATGATAAACCTCTGTGCCCAAACGGTAATGGTAGAAGGCATCTTCCATTCCCACCGCGGCTTCCAGACCACAGGTGCCCACGACCTCCTGGGTCTCTGTGTCTTCCAACACCATGAGGTAGCCTTCATCAAAAGGCGTTTCCACCGCCTTGGCGAAAGAAGCTTCCGAACGGGCAATCTTGCGGGTCAGCAGCTCATCATTGACCGGCAGCGAGGTGAATCCATGGCCCGATTCTTCGGCGATACAGCGCAGCGCCGGGAAATCTGAGGCTCGGATAGGCCGTATGATTAACATGGTTAAATCTCCACTCATCCACAGTTGCTGCTCCGTCGGGCCGGCCCGTCAGAACAGCAGCTGTGAGTCTATTGCGCTAAGTGGGCCTGGGCCCACGGGGATCAGGCGGCAACCACCTTGGCGACCGCTTTTTCAAAGCGTGCCAGACCCTCGGCAATATCACTTTCAGGGATGATCAAAGAAGGAGTAAAACGAACCACATTGGCACCGGCCATCAGTGTCATCAGGCCATTGTCGACCGAGGCCAACAGAAACTCACGGCTGCGTCCCTGATACTGTTCATTCAACACGGCGCCGAGCAACAGTCCCTTGCCGCGTACCTCGGAAAACACCTGGTACTTGGCATTGATTTTTTCCAGGCCATCACGCAGCAGTTGCTCACGACGCTTAACGCCCTGCAGCACTTCGGGGGTATTGACTAGATCAAATACCGCGTTGCTGACGGCGCAGGCCAGAGGGTTACCACCATAGGTGGAACCATGAGTGCCCACTTTAAGATGAGCGGCAATCTTGTCAGTGGTCAGCATGGCCGCGATGGGGAAACCGCCGCCCAGAGCCTTGGCAGTGGTGAGAATGTCCGGCACTATATCTGTCCCCATGTAGGCATACAGCTCGCCGGTACGACCAACGCCGGTTTGCACTTCATCGAACACCACCAACGCATTGTGCTTGTCGGCCAGTTCACGCACCTTGGCCAGAAACTCTGGAGTGGCGTTTATGATACCGCCCTCACCCTGCAGCGGCTCCAGCATGATGGCACAGGTCTTGTCCGACACCGCGGCTTCCAATGCGGCAACATCGTTGAATGGCAGGTGTGTGATCCCCTGCGGCTTGGGGCCAAAACCATCTGAGTAGGCGGCCTGGCCACCGACACTGACGGTAAAGAAGGTTCTGCCGTGGAAGGCCTTGTCGAAGGCGATAATCTGATCTTTTTCGGCGCCGAAATTATCCAGAGCATAGCGGCGGGCCAGTTTCAGGGCCGCTTCATTGGCTTCGGCACCTGAGTTGGCGAAATAGACCTTGTCGGCAAAAGTAGCGTTAACCAGTTTGGTCGCCAATGCCAGTGCCGGCTCATTGGTCATCACATTGGACAAGTGCCAGAGTTTTTCGCCCTGCGCCTTAAGCGCCTCAACGGCGGCTGGATGACAGTGGCCCAAACAGTTAACTGCAATACCACCGGCAAAGTCGACATACTCTTTGCCTTCCTGATCCCAAACACGACTGCCATCGCCACGAACCGGGATAACGGGTGACGGTGCATAATTAGGCACCATGACTTCATCAAACTGGGCACGTGTCAAATTCATGTTTACACTCATTCCTTCTCATCCTTTGTGTTGTCGGCGGCTCTGTCGGCCACCGTTTTAAGCAGTTAATCTTTATTTTTTGTGAGTAAAACTGCACTTACTTGTGTTGCTTAGGTGTCATTATTAGCGAAATTGTGATCAAAATACCAGTTTGATCAATATGCAGGAGCAATGCCTTGGCCTATAAGTGCATAAAGATCTGAGTTTGAGAATTAAGCAGGCAAATATCTGCCGTTTAACGGCATAAATAGTCACAAAAAATCTCAACTGACACCGAATCCGTTAACTATTCACCTATTTTGAATAGTTAACGACAATCATAACAGTAGATTATTGCGTATAAAAGCAGCGATTTGGCCCCTGGCTTCCATGGCCTCGGGCAAGAGTTCAAATAGTGGAAAGACATGAGGCATATTGAGGTAGAAGCCAGCTTCTATCCGGCCTCCGTCGCGCAATACCGCCTGTTGCAGGCGCTCGGCATCCTGTAGCAGCAGCTCACGGGTACCGGCCAGCAGCAAGATGGGCGGCAAGTCCTTAAAGCAACCATAAAGCGGCGAAACCCGCTCAGACATGGGGTTACTACCGGCGAGATACGCCCCTCTGAGTCTGAGCAGTGATTCAATGGTGAACAAGGGATCATCGGCAGCCAGTATGCGCTCGGTATCACCTGTGATGGCGAGATCCAGCGCTGGAGAGAGCAACACGCAGGCTCTCGGCAACGGCAACTCGAGCTGTTTCAGCTGCAATAACAGGCTCAAGGCCAAATTGCCTCCGGCAGAGTCGCCCATCAGCACCAGTTTGCCCGGGTCACAATGCTCAAGTGTCATCCGATAAGCTTCCAGCACATCATCACAGGCTGCCGGAAACGGGTGCTCCGGCGCCAGACGATAATCGGGCACATAGCAGTCCGCCAGACTGCGCCGCATAATATCGGCCAGGAAACGGGCATGGGCATGGGGAGTCTTGAAACAGAAGCCGCCGCCGCGAATATAGAAGAGGCTGACTTCTCTTGGCTGCGGCAACTGGTAATGGATGAGCGGCGAGTGGCTCAGCGGCCAGTGCTCGACCTTGAGCTCCTGCGGCCAGCCCAACCAGCGGCGATCCATCTCCAGTAAGCGCCGGCGAATGCCGCACAGAGGCACTTTGGCACTGCCGCGACTGACCGATGGCCGCGCCACATAAGTTAACAACCGGTTCAATACCGAGGCTTGCCAACTGGGCATAGCTCCTCCATGGAAGGCCTACAAGCTCCGCAACGGCTTAAAGCAGCTCGGGTTTGCGGTAATTCTGGCCTTTGAGACGAATGAGTTCCTGTTCCGTGAGCTCATGATACGCCATCATGATCCGCCTGTCCCTGAATTCCAGTTGCCGCATCTCTTCCAGTAAAAAACACTTGGCAAAACAATCGGCTTTGGCCAGCACTGCCGCATTGGGTGACAACTGACTGAAGCCAAGGGCCGTGTCCCGCTCCTTGAGCAGAGTCACCATGGCCGCATCCGCAAACCCAAGCTGGGTTGGCAGTTGCCAATTGAGTGATAGCGCATGCTGCTTGACCAGGGAATAGACCAAGGCGGCGGGGAAATCACACAGGGCTATGGCATCATAGAGCGCCTTATCCCTGTCGCTGCTCGCCTCTCTGAGCCATGAGCCGCGCAACTGCTCAAACAGCTTGGCGCTCATGGAGAGCAGCACTGAGATCCCCAGTTGCTGCATCAAGGAAACCGCGTACAGCATTGGGGCATCCAAGTCATGCAACTTGGCCAGGGTTCTGGCGGCAATGCCCTGCACCTGAGAGAACCGCCATAGCTTGCGCACAGTCCAAAGCAAACTGGCGTGGCCTGTAGGCAGCCAATGACGACAGCTGTAGTAAGGGATCAATACCCGCAAGTGCTCAACGCCTATATAGCTGAGCACCAGCTTGAGATCTGTCAGTTGCACATCCAGATTCTGCGGCCTGCGGGTCCTGAAGGAAGGGCTGTTCACCAGAGAACTCAAGTCTCTCACCAGCCAACTCTGCTCGGCAACGACCGGACGAAGGCGTGCCAGATCAAGCCTTGGGTGCTGCAATAACTCCAGCAGCAAGATCTGTTTATCTGTGATGCCCGACAGGCGTGTCACTTCTTCGATGGAAGCCAGACGGTTGCCAAGCTCAGCCGCCAGGGTATCGGTCAATTGAGCCGACACTCTTTGATAAAGCGCCTTGGCCTGTTGCTGCCTGGCGAGCCGCTCCAGAGTCGCCTCGCGTTCAACCTCAAGCTTGAAGGCCACCGCCTCCAGCTCAGGTTCAAGCTCATCGTCACCACTGTCAATGCGTTGCTTGCCCAGTATCAACTGCTGATACAGACGCTGCTCTATCTCTATTACACTGCCGGGTTTGACCCCACCCGCTACCGACAAGCCCAAAATGTTGCCTTCCTGCCACGCCCGCACCCGGGCCCTGTGTTTTTATGTTAGTCCCTTTAGGGTTATATATATAGCGGTCACACCGGCAAAATCTTGATACCAAAAAGAAACAGGCCTCGAATGAGGCCTGTAAAGTGACTATTTCAGCTCTTGTTCAAACAACTTATAGATGCGGCGATACTCGTCCAGCCAGCTCGATGGCTGTCTGAAGCCATGGGGTTCAACCGGGTAGATAGCCGTCTCAAACATCGGCTTTTCCAGCTCTATCAGTCGCTGCACCAGGCGGACACTGTCCTGGAAGAACACGTTGTCGTCCATTACCCCGCTCATGATCAGCAGCGGCTTTTGCAAGCCCTCGGCATGATAGATGGGCGAGCTGCGTTCATAGGCAATGTGGTCAACGTCCGGGGTGTTGAGTATGTTCGAGGTATAAGGCGCATTATAGTGAGCCCAGTCGGTCACAGGCCGCAGCGCGGCGCCGGCCTGGAACAACTCGGGTTCGGTAAACAGTGCCATAAAGGTCAAAAAGCCACCGTAAGAACCACCATAGGTGCCCACACGTTTGGCATCAACATTGGCATGCTGGCTCATCCATTTGACGCCATCGGCCAAGTCTTCCACTTCCGGATGCCCCATATTACGGTAGATGGCGGTGCGCCAGTCGCGGCCATAGCCTTTGGAGCCGCGATAATCCATGTCCATCACCACATATCCCTGCTGTGCCAGCAGGTTATGGAACATGAACTCACGGAAATAACCGGAAAACCCATAATGGGCATTCTGCAGATAACCGGCACCATGATTGAAGATCACCGCCGGATATGATTCGGCGCGATCCTTGTCGAAACCAGCCGGCAGATACACCCTGGCATAGACGTTACCTGCGCCATGGCTGGAAGGCACGGCAACCACCTCAGGCGCCTGCCAAGGATAGCTCTTGAAGCTGTCGCTGGTGTAATGGGTCAGTTGGGTCAGCTCACCGCCTATGGCTTGAATATAGAGCTCATCCGGCTGGGTCAGGCTGGAGGCGGTCAACAGCAGCGAACGGCCATCCGGGCTCAGGCTGTAGTCGAGCACTCCGTTCCACTGGGTCAACTGCTCATCCTTGCCGCTACTTATCTCAACCCGATAAACATTGTACTTGCCGGGGTGTTCTTTGTTGGCCTTGTAGTAGATATAACGATTATCCGGGCTCAGAGTGATGTCACTGACCACGAACTTGCCCGAGGTCAAAGCCCGCGCCTTGCCACCGAGCGGCTTGAGATACAGCTGCGAATAACCGCTCTCTTCCGACAGGTAGTAAAGGGTTTCGCTGCCGGGTAACCAACCGTACTGATTGTAGTCATAGTTGACCCAGGCATCGTCATGCAGTCTGTGCTCAGTGACCAGCTTGCCCTTGGCCAGATCGACACTGGCCAGCCAACGGTCTTTGTTGTCCACGGCTTCCAGCATTACGGCCAAGCGCTTGCCTGAGTCTTGCCATTGAATGGCGCTCTGACTCCAGCCCCAATCCTGCATCAGTTGGATCTTGCGCGGGACTTTTTCACTTTCGTAGCGTTCCCCCTTCGCCTTGGCGTTTTCTGCCTTGACGCCGGCCAACACATCCTGGTTGTAGCCGAGCAAACCTTCGATGGTTATCTCTTTCTTACTCTGCTGCTGCAAGTCCAGCAGTACCAAGCGCTGCCCTGGCGCCTTGTCTTCAGCCACTCTGGCTCGCACGGGCACAGGATCGACATAGCCATCTTTACCAAGATAGTTGGGCATGATGTCATGCTCGCCACGCCAGTTGTAACTCTTGTCCTGCAACGCCAGCAGCACATAGCGTCCATCCGGCGACAGGCTCAGTTCCACCAGCTGCTCACTCTCACCCAGATACCAAGGCTTGGCCGACAGGGTCGGGTCTTCATTCCGTAACTGCTGCTGATACGTCTCCCGAGCCTTGGCGTTTTCCTGCTGTTTGGCCACATAGCGGATCAGCTTGTGTTGCTCCTTGGCGAGATAAGTTTCCGGCTCTTTGGTCTGTGCCGGCTCTTTGGTCATCTTGATATCCGCGAGTTGCTCCACAAGGCCTGAGTCTGCATGCAATCTGAATATCTGCCCCGCCTGCCAATAGGCAAGATCGCCATTCGCTAAAAAACGCAGCCCTTCAACCTTGGTATTTTGCCGGGTCAACTGAGTGATCTCACCGCTATCGAGCGCCTTCACGAACAGGTTGCCCTGATAGATATAAGCCTTGCGGCGTTTATCCGGGCTCAGAACACCGTCTCGTTGTGAGACGGTATGCAGTTCAGACAACGCCAGCTCCTGCGCCTGTTTGTCTGTCACTCCCTGACGATAGTAACTGCGCAGCACAGATGCACTCTGCTGGCGGGCGAACAGCACAGCGTGGCTGTCATCGCTCCAGTAGGCACCTTTGGGGGCGAGTCCCATCCAATCGGGATCCGCCATAATTTGATTCAGAGTTAACGGCTTGTCGGCCACAGGAGGCGCTGCCAAGGGTACTGTTTGGCTGGGGTTGGTGATCTCTTGGGTGGTGAGTTGCGGCTCGGTGGCGGCGCAGCCGCTGAGAACGGCCAGAGTCAAAACACTCAGACCGGCATGACGCATCAGGCTTTTCATCATCCTTCCTTTTTTATAGTTATCTTGGCCGCCGGGAAGCGACATATGACAGAAAACAAGCGATTGCGGCCTGTTATACCATATTTGCCAGAGGATGTTGTTCTGCAAAAGCTGAAAACTTGTAAAGGCTTGTTAAGGATGGAGCCTTGGTACGAATCCGGGACTGACTCACTGCTCCTTAAGCCAGACGCAGGAAATTATTGAGCAGTTCAAGCCCCTGTTGGGTCAGAATGGATTCAGGATGAAACTGCACGCCGTAGAGGCGTTTTTGTGCATGGCTGATGGCCATGATTTCCCGCCCGTGTACCGGGTCATCATACCAGGCATCCAGACTGAAGCCTTCGGGCACGCTGTCAATCAGCAGCGAGTGATAGCGGGTCACGGTCAAGGGGTTGGCCAGACCTTGAAACAGCCCGCGACCATTGTGACTGATTGCCGATGTCTTGCCATGCATCACCCGCTTGGCCCGAACCACCTTGGCACCGAATACCTGAGCCAGCGACTGGTGTCCAAGACAGACACCCAAGATAGGCAACTTACCGGCAAAATATTCGATGGCGGCCAGCGAGATCCCCGCGTGATCCGGGCTACAGGGCCCGGGAGAGATCACCAGATAATCCGGCGCTAGCTCGCGGATCTCATCGAGCCCAATCTCATCGTTGCGCTTGATAACAGGCTGCTGCCCCAACTGCTGAAAATACTGCACCAGATTGAAGGTAAAGGAATCATAGTTGTCGATCATCAGCAGCATATAACGGGAACCGATTGATTTAAGAGATAGGGCTTACAGTGCCGCAAACAAGATACCGCTGTAGGTATTCCATCTTTTTTCAGGCGCCATCTTTTTGCGCACGCTATGTTACGTTTAACGCTGAGCAGGTTCAACCTGGGGATGAACAAGGATAGCTTTATTCGGTCAGCTATTGGTTCATTCAAACGACAAACTTATTGTATCCTGAATAATAGATGCCTTGGGCCGGTTCTCCTTGATGCCAGTTCAATCCTTACCCTCATACCTGAGTCTGTCAATAACCAACCTGAATGCCGAACTGATATTACGCCGCCCGGAATAACACAGGCAGTATCCTTCAAACGGCGGACACCAATCGGCCAACACCCGCCGAAGGGATCCATTCTCTATCTCTTCCGTCACTTCGGCTTCGGTAACAAAGGCAATGCCGTGCCCGGCCTTGGCCGCTTCAATACACACATCACTCTCACTGAAAATAAAGGGGCCGGATACATGTTTGACTATCTCTTCGCCCTCTTTTTCAAACTCCCAGTCATAGACGGGTGCATGAGCATGAAACCTCAATACTAGGCAAGCATGCTCGTCCAAGTCATGGGGGTGCTTTGGCACGCCATGGCGTTTGAAGTATTCAGGGGTGGCCACGGCTGCCAATCGCACAGCGGGGCCAATTTTCACGGCAATCATGTCCGGGCCGACAAACTCCCGCAGCCTTACCCCGGCATCGAAACGTTCTTCGGTCAAATCCGTGAGGCGACTTTCCAGATTCAGCTCAATCTGCACTTCCGGGTAGTCACGCACTATCTGTGACAACTTGGGCCACAGCAGGGTTCGCAGCGCAGGTTTACTGGTAGCCAGTCTCACCAGCCCTCTAGGGGCATCACCCAATAGTCGCAACTCTTCAATTCTCGCATTGATCATCCCCAGCCCGGGCTTGAGGGCCGCCAACAATTTTTCACCTGCATCTGTGGTGGACACTTTACGGGAAGTACGATTGAGTAATTTGATACCAACCCCCTCTTCCAGGCGCCTTATTGCATGGCTGACCGCGGATTGAGACAGCTCGAGTCGGGTCGCCGCGCGAGTAAAACTGCGCTCTTCAGCGACCGCCATAAATAGAGTTAAATCACTCAATTCTTCCCGCTTCATATTATTCCCCTGCTTGGCCTTCAGCTCACCAAATCAATCAAATATTCACAAGAATACTTCGAAAACTGGGCCAATATAACCGAAAAACATCCGTTATTAATGAATTGGATTCATAGTTTCAATGAATTTAGAGCGCTTGTTACCACAGGCGTCCAGGCCTATTCTGCTGGTCATAAATTCATCCAACAACGGCTACCAGCGCCAGCTACTCCTGAGGGGAAATTCTCAATCTATGAGCCATTCAGTTACAGATCCGCTTCCAACCACTGAAGATACCGCCTGCTGGAGTGGTGTCTTTGCCATGTCGTTATGTGTCTTCGTCCTAATTGCGTCTGAATTTATGCCGGTCAGCCTGTTGACTCCTATAGCCTCATCCCTGCAGATAACCGAAGGAATGGCCGGCCAAGGGATAGCCATTTCCGGCATATTGGCCGTGGTGACCAGCTTACTTATCCCGGTACTGGCCGGTAAGGTAAACCGTAAAACACTGCTTCTGGGACTGACAGGGCTGATGGGGATTTCCGGCCTCATCATAGGTCTGTCCGATAGCTATGCCAGTTACTTGCTGGGCCGGGCACTGATCGGTGTCGTCATAGGTGGATTCTGGTCCATGTCGGCGGCTATTGCCATGCGCTTGGTACCGAGTGAACAAGTCCCCAAAGCGCTGGCCATCTTCAATGGCGGGAACGCCTTGGCGATGATTTTGGCAGCCCCTCTCGGCGCTTATCTGGGCTCAATGCTTGGTTGGCGTGGCGCCTTTCTCTGTTTATTGCCAATAGCTGTCATCACCCTGATTTGGCAATGGCTTAGCCTGCCGTCCATGCCGGTTAGAGAGCGTTCAGCGAGGATCCGCGGCACTTTTGCGGTACTGGGCTTGTACGCACTCCAGTAGTACTGGCCGGTATGCTGGCGATTGCCAGTTTGTTTATGGGGCAGTTTACCCTATTCACTTATGTTCGCCCGTTTCTGGAAAGCGTCACACAAGTGGCTGTAAAGCCATTATCCCTGATCCTGTTGCTCATAGGCCTGGCCGGGCTCATAGGCACCAGCCTTATCAATGGGGCTCTGAAACGACAATTTTATCTGACGCTGAAAATCATGCCCTTGTTGATGGCCGTCAGCGCACTCGGTTTGGCGTTCTTTGGCACTCAATTGATCTCGGTGATTGTGTTGTTACTCCTCTGGGGACTTATCGCTACAGCCGCCCCTGTGGGTTGGTGGGCCTGGGTGCCACGGACTATTCCGCAATCGGCCGAAACAGCCGGTGGCCTGATGGTCGCAGTCATTCAGCTCTCTATCGCCTTGGGTTCTACCTTGGGAGGTGTGTTATTCGACATTGGTGGCCACCAACTCTGTTTTGGTATCAGCGCCCTGCTGCTGTTGCTATCCACAGCTTTGGTCGGGGTAACACAAGGCTACGAAACCCCGAAAAGCCAAAAGGATAGGGTCTGACGATGACATGGACAAAGCCTTTGACCAATACAGCCTGTTTAAAGATAACCAAGGCATTTATGTTTGTCCTGCCTTTCCTTGGAGGACAAATGTCTCTGGCTCAAGACCAGTTACCCACTCAGATTGAGGAGACAAAAATCATGCACAGCATAACTCTGTTACTGGGCGGCAAAACCCTGGTCGCGAGCCTGGAAGACAACTCTGCCAGCCGGGATTTTCTTGCCTTGTTACCCCTTGAACTTGAACTGAGCGACTATGGCGCCAGTGAGAAAATCGCGGACTTACCCAAAAAGCTCTCCACCTTGGATGTCCCCAGCGGACATTCGGCCAAGGTTGGCGACCTCACCTATTACGCCCCTTGGGGAAATCTGGCCATTTTCTATCGTGATCACGGCTACGCCCAAGGCTTGATCCCGCTAGGGCGGATAGACACTGGCAAAGAGCTGATGAAATTTTCAGGCAAGCAGGAAATTCGCATAGAAAAATCGGGGCTTATCGAAAGTAAACAGCTCAAGTCTCACTCTAACAAGGAGTAAAGCAATGAAACTCAACTTCATATTCACTTGCACATTATTGCTTATTTCGCTGCCAAATGTAGCAGCGCAGCCAAAGCAAAGTATCTCAGAAGCAGGTTCCCGGCCTTCAATTGCCGGGCCAGAGCAATTTTTCACTGGTGCAGCACGTATCGACCCACTGTTTCCTGCGACCGATGAAATCAATGCATCTGCAGCCTATGTCACCTTTGAGCCTGGTACCCGCACAGCCTGGCATATCCATCCCAAAGGCCAACAAATTATTGTGACTCAGGGCGTAGGCTACACACAGGAATGGGGCAAACCTCGACAACAGATAAAGCCAGGCGATGTGATCTGGTGTCCTGCAGGCATAAAGCACTGGCATGGCGCAGCTCCCAAGACTGCGATGACACATCTTGTGGTCACGGGTCAAGACAATGAAGGCCGTAATGTCAGTTGGTTGGAAAAGGTCAGCGATGAACAGTATCTGGGACAGGATCAAGCAGACAAGACAGGGAAGCACCCATGAAACCCGGGATTAGTTATTGGCCGCTGATACTGTGTCTTTGCATCCCAATATTTCAGACTGCCGGACAAACACCCCATACGTTCCAATCGAGGACACCCACTATGACAGAACCAGAGCCTTTAACCTCAAGACAGCAAGCGATAGTACCTATTGCGGCTTTTGCCGCCGAAGGTAACTTGGCCAAGCTGGATACCGCCCTGGAACAGGGACTGGATGCCGGACTCACCATCAACGATACCAAGGAAATACTGGTACAGGTTTATGCCTACGCCGGCTTTCCCCGTAGCCTCAATGCGCTGGGAACTCTTATGTCAGTAGTAGAGACACGCAAGGCTCGCGGCGTGACAGATGAAATTGGCAAGTTGCCCAGTCATCCGCTCCCCAAAGGTGATGCGTTACTCTCAACGGGTACAGCCAACCAGACACAACTGGCTGGAGGCGTTGTCCAAGGCCCTCTGTTTGACTTTGCACCGGCCATTGATGAGTTTCTCAAGACCCATTTATTCGGTGATATTTTCAGCCGCGATAACCTGAGCTGGCATGACAGGGAAATCGCAACGCTGGCCATGTTGGCGGTTTTGCCTGGCGCTGAACCCCAACTTCAGGCCCACATAGCCATTGCCATGAATCTGGGACTAACACCTGAGCAACTCACATCTGTGATCACCGGCTTGAAGCAACTGGTGAATCAAGCCAGCGCCGAGCGCGCGCAAACCGCGCTGAACCAGCACCTGGAGCACCAGCCCTACAACCAAGAGTAACACCAGCATGAACAACCTAGACACAGCAAAATCCCCCTCTGAGACGCTCGATAATGGGCGTCGTGAACTATTGAAAATGACAGGAGCCGGTATCGCCATGACCATTGCAACCACCATCCCCACTCCGGCATTGGCCGAGTCTGAATTGAAGCTCAGTGACAGTTGGGACAAGACCTTCAGCAAGAGTGACAAGGTCGAACATCAAAAAGTCACCTTTAAAAATCGCTACGGCATCACCCTGGCCGCCGACTTCTACCTGCCAAAAGCAAGGCAGGGCAAGCTGGCCGCAATCGCAATAAGTGGCCCCTTCGGCGCGGTGAAAGAACAATCATCAGGCCTATACGCCCAAAAGATGGCCGAATACGGCTTTGCCACATTGGCGTTTGACCCCTCCTATACAGGTGAAAGTGGTGGAGAACCCAGGAACGTCGCATCCCCGGATATCAATACCGAAGATTTCAGTGCCGCCGTGGATTTTCTCGGCTTGCAAAGCCAGGTGGATCGCCAACGAATTGGCATTATCGGCATATGTGGCTGGGGTGGCATGGCACTGAACGCTGCCGCAGTGGATCAACGCATCAAGGCCGTGGTAACCAGCACCATGTATGACATGTCCCGGGTCATGTCCAAGGGCTACAACGACAGCATGACTCATGAGCAGCGCAAAGAAATTCTGGGCCAGTTGAGCCAACAGCGCTGGTTGGATGCCGAAAATGGCTCACCCGGCTATGGCCCAATCTCTCTGGAACTTAAGGGAGGTGAACCCCGGTTTGTGCAGGAATACGCCGATTACTACAAGACCTCGCGTGGTTTTCACCCAAGGGCCATCAACTCCAATGCTTCCTGGACCATCACCAACCCTATGTCATTTATGAATCAACCTCTGCTGACTCATATCGCCGAAATCTCTCCCAGGCCTATTTTGTTGATCCACGGTGAGAAGGCGCATTCCCGCTATTTCAGTGAAACCGCTTTCGCTGAAGCCGCCTCTCCCAAGGAGCTGCTGATTATCGAAGACGCCAACCATGTTGACCTCTATGACCAATTGGAGCGGATCCCCTTCGATAAGTTGAACGCATTCTTCGGTGAGTATTTATAACTTTCAAGCGGACAGAGGCTCTCCTCTGTCCAGCCTTCATCTTTAATGGAGTTTGTTGATGCACATTTTGTTAATCGGTGCCAATGGCCGTTCGGCGCAAGCCATCTTGCCGCGTTTGTTGGAGATAAAGGAAGTGCAACTGACGCTTTTTCTTCGAAGATCTGAACGACTGCAACACCTTTACAATGACAGAGTTCGGCTGGTAGAGGGGGATGCCAACAAAGTCGATGACCTGGTCTCGGCATTGCCCGGAATCGATCTGGTGATAAACACCATGGGTGGAATGGATTTGGACCGCAAGACCCGAAATCTGGTGCACGCCATGGAAAATGCTCAGGTGCAGCGCCTCGTTGCACTCAATGCCGGCGGTATCTATGAAGAACTTCCTGAACCCTTCAATAGCTGGGACAAGAGTATGGAGGGTTTCACCCGGCCTGTTAACCTCAGAAGTGCCAATGTTATCGAAGCTTCATCACTCGACTACACCATACTGCGCCCCGTCTGGTTAACCGATAAACCGATAGAAGAGTTTCAACTTACTCAAAAAGGCGAGTGCTTTCTGGGGACCGAAACTTCCCGCGCCAGCTTGGGTAGATTTATTGCCATTTTGGCCAAGCATCCTAACTTTTATAGCCGCTGTAATCTGGGAATAAGCCAAAGTGGCACAGAGGGGGAGATGCCTGCCGCTTACCGCTGAAAGACATTGGCCGTTCCGCCAAACTTCACCGGCAATCCGCTGCTATCTGGCGCCAAGACTGGTTCAACAACGGGGTTTGAATTAAGCTGATATTTCGAGTGGCTTATAAAAGTGCTTTGCCTATGCCCAATATGACCAGGTTGCTGAATTTTTTGCTGATGCTGGGGTGTGATAGATGTGCTATCAAGACCCGGGAGCGTAAAGTCATTCAGGTCAACTTGGGCGTACTGGTTTCCGTAACAACTATATTGCTGTTTATTTTGGGTTTTTATATCAGCGGTAACCAAGGCTTTATTCTTTCCGGCTTGAATCAGCTGCCCTTTATTGCCCTGCTGCCTCTGGTGTTACTGCTCAACTACAAAGGAAAGTTCTTTGCCGCCAGGTGGTGTTTAATGTTGCTGTTGATGGCCGATGCCGCCACAGCTTTAATGACGGCCCAAGGTACCAGTATCAAAATCCACAGCTATTACCTGCTGTTTGCCATCATGTTGGTTGTACTGTTTGAGATCCGTGAATGGCGTTCCATCCTGATCCTGATGTTAGCCAATCTGGGGTTGTTCAGCTTCTTTGAGCTGCACGGCTGGCCATCCCACCCTGATATCGCCCTGCTTTCTACACACACTCTGGCCATTTTAAAGGCCTTGGTGATCTGCTCATGTATTATCAGCTCCTGCGCCATACTGCTGATCAGCGAAATGTATGCCGAGCGCGCCGAGCTGGTACTGCAACATCAGGCCGACACAGACACCTTGACCGGATTGCTCAACCGCCGCGCATTCATGCGCCAAGTCGCACTGCAAAGAGAGCAGCCGGGCTGCTGGGTACTTGCCCTGTTGGATCTGGATTTCTTCAAGAAGATAAACGATAATTTTGGCCATGATGCCGGCGATGTCGCCCTTATTCATGTCAGTAAGCTGCTCAAGAAAGCGCTCAAGCCTCAGGAGCGACTGGCCAGAATAGGCGGGGAAGAGTTTGCCTTGCTGCTGAGGCTGGATGAACCCGGGACTCAGGCCCTGCAGCAAAGAGGCGAGCAACTCCTTGAGTCCCTCAGACAACAAGGCCTGGAATATCAAAGCCATTACCTACAACTGACCGCTTCTGTTGGCCTGGCAACTCTCGATCCTGGAGATAGTGCAAGCGAGGCACTCAAACAGGCTGACAAGGCTCTGTATCAGGCCAAGATAAATGGTCGTAACCGAGTGGAGCTGGCCGGCACGGTATTGCAGCCGCTGAAAAGAAAAAGCCAGTCATAGTGACTGGCTTTTTGCAATGCTGTAGCTGAAGCGTCAACCCGGCTTTATTTAACCAAAGTCAGGTGGCCACGCCGTTTGGGCTTGTCTGCTGTAGGTTCAGTTTCGGCTTCAGTCCGTGGCTGTTCAACCTCTTCAACCACATTCAGCAGTGATTCTTCACCCTCTTCAAGCAGATAGGCGTCTTCCATATCGAATACTGTGCCGGCACCATTTTCACGGGCATAGATGGCAACAATAGAAGCCATAGGCAGCAGCACTTGCTGTGGCACACCACCGAAACGAGCATTGAACTCGACAAACTCGTTGCCGAGCTGCAGGCCACCGACAGCACTGCCGGCGACATTCAATACTATTTGACCATCCTTAACATACTGCAGCGGTACCTGAATATCTGGCACTGTGGCATCCACTACCAGATGTGGGGTCAGCTGATTATCCATCAGCCATTCATAGTAAGCTCTAAGCAGATATGGACGACTTGGGGTCAAATCTTTCATCAGATACCCATGCGCATTTCGCGCTCGGCTTCGGTCAGAGAGGCCTTAAAGGACTCACGCTCGAAAATACGGTTCATATAGGCTTTGATGTCTTTACCCGCGCGGTTATCCAGTTCGATACCCAGCACTGGCAGACGCCACAACAAGGGGCCAAGATAACAGTCAGCCAAACCGAACTCTTCACTCATGAAGTAAGGCATTTCGGCAAACACAGGCGCGATAGACAGCAGGCTTTCCTGCAACTCTTTACGGGCCGCATCGGCGCGGTCACCCTTACGGATACGGTCGACCAGACAATACCAGTCTGTATCGATGCGATGCATCATCAGACGGCTTTGACCACGGGAAACTGGGTAAACGGGCATCAGCGGCGGGTGCGGGAAGCGCTCGTCCAGATACTCCATGATAATACGGCTTTCATACAACACCAGTTCACGGTCTACCAGTGTAGGCACTGAGTTGTAAGGGTTGAGTTCCAGCAGATCCTCTGGCATATCATTGGGATCCACCTGCAACACATCAACAGTTACCCCTTTTTCAGCCAATACGATGCGAACCTGATGGCTATAGAGATCATCGGCACCTGAGAACAGGGTCATGATAGAGCGTTTATTGGCAGCAACAGCCATTGATACCCTCCGGAATTGAAAAAAACAAATGTAAACGAGGGGCAATGCCCCCCGTTTACATTATGCGGATAATATATTCTACCCCTTTCTAAGGGTTAGTGTACATCCTTCCAATATTCTTTCTTGAGCAGGTATGCGATCACGAAGAATATGAACAGGAAGCCGAGTACCCATTTACCCAGGTTTTCGCGCTCCAGTTTAACCGGCTCAGCCGAGTAAACCAGAAAACCGGTAAGGTCGCGAACAACCTGATCGTACTCTTCCGCGGACAGACTGCCACCTTCAGCTGGATTCACACCTTTAACCTTAGTAACTTCTTTGCCATCAACAACTTCAGTTTCAATAACTGGAGTTGCGATGCCTTGCAGGCCTTCCAGCACATGCGGCATACCGACTGACGGGAACACAGTGTTGTTCACGCCGAAAGGACGACTTGGGTCTTTGTAGAACCCTTTGAGGTAGGAATATACCCAATCTTCACCGCGGACACGGGCTACCAGAGTCAGGTCCGGTGGCGCAGCACCGAACCACTTGGCCGCATCTTTGGTTTCAATCGAGTTTTCCATCAGCTCGCCGATCTTGGCATCTGTGTGGATCAGCTTGCGCATCTCATCGACAGGAATATCCAGATCTTCGGCGACACGTTGGTAACGTTGATATTGAGTGCTGTGACAACCGGCGCAGTTGTTTTGAAACAGCTCCACACCACGACGCAGCGACTCTTTATCGGTCAGATCAATATTGGCATCTTCCAGGTGCACATTGTGACCGCTGGCGGCAGACACCATACCAGGCACAAAGGCAACCAAAGCAATCAATAACTTTTTCATTTGAATGTCACCCTTTCTGGTACTGGCTTGGTCTTTTCACTCTTGCTGTAGATGAACAACAGCAGGAAGAAACCGAAGTAAGTGAAAGTAAAGATTCGGGCAACAATGGTCAGTGTTGGTGTCGCAGGTACCGCACCCAGGTAACCCAGGACGATAAAGGACACAGCAAACTGAGCAATGTTCAGCTTGTGAATCATGCTGCGGTAGCGAACCGACTTGACCTTACAGCGATCCAGCCATGGCAGAACAAAGAGTACGGCAATCGCCAGACCCATCATAACTACACCACCCAGCTTGTCCGGTACGGCCCGCAAGATGGCGTAGAACGGAGTGAAGTACCATACAGGCGCGATATGCTCAGGCGTCTTCATTGGGTTAGCAGCTTCGAAGTTAGGCTTCTCGAGGAAGTAACCACCACCTTCAGGCATAAAGAACAGCACGTAACAGAAGACAATCAGGAAGCCGGCAACGCCCATGATATCTTTTACGGTGAAGTAAGGATGGAATGGGATGCCATCGACAGGCCAGCCATTTTCATCTTTGTTCTTCTTGATTTCGATACCATCCGGGTTGTTGGAACCCACTTCATGCAGCGCAATCAGGTGCAGGAATACCAGTACCACAAGTACCAGAGGCAACGCGATAACGTGCAGAGCGAAGAAGCGGTTCAGGGTTGCACCTGAGATCACATAGTCACCGCGGATCCACAGGGTCAAGTCATCACCGATAACCGGAATAGCACCGAACAGTGAGATAATTACCTGAGCGCCCCAGTAGGACATCTGGCCCCATGGCAGCAGATAACCCATAAAGGCTTCGGCCATCAGCACCAGGAAGATCAACATACCGAACAGCCACAGCAGTTCACGAGGCTTCTGGTAAGAACCATAGAGCAGGCCACGGAACATATGCAGGTAAACCACCACAAAGAAGGCCGAGGCCCCGGTGGAGTGCATGTAACGCAGCAACCAGCCGTACTCGACATCACGCATGATGTATTCGATGGAGGCAAATGCGCCTTCGGCGGTAGGCACATAGTTCATGGTCAGCCAGATACCGGTCAGCAGCTGGTTTACCAGAACCAACAGTGCCAGAGAGCCGAAGAAATACCAGAAGTTAAAATTCTTGGGGGTGGCGTACTGACCAACATGGCGGTTATAAGTTGCCGTCATAGGGATACGCGCATCGATCCAGTCAATTATATTCTTAACCATTATGCAGCTCCCTGGTCTACGCCGATGAGCACGTTACCATCATCAATGTATTGATGTGGAGGAATCACCAGGTTCAGTGGAGCAGGTACGCCCTGGAAGACGCGACCGGCCATATCGAACTTGGAACCGTGACATGGACAGAAGAAACCTGAAGTCACACCTTCAACCTGCTCTGAGAAAGAGTCTGGCAGGTAAGTAGGTGAACAACCCAGGTGAGTACAAATACCTACGGCAATAAAGTACTCAGGCTTAATCGAACGTACGCCATTTTGGGCGTAATCAGGCTGCTGTAATTCGTCAGAAGCCGGGTCCCGCAGTCTGTCATCGTGGGTTGGGAGCTCGTTAAGAACTTCCTCAGTACGGCGGACAATCCATACGGGTTTGCCACGCCATTCCACACGGATCAGCTGACCTGGTTCTAGCTTACTGATATTTACTTCTACCGGCGCACCTGCAGCTTTCGCTTTGGCACTCGGATTCCATGACTTTATAAAGGGAACCGCTACAGCGACGGCACCAGCACCGCCCACTACGGCGGTTGCAGCTGTCAGGAATCTGCGACGTCCGGTATCGACTGGCGCATTGCTCATCCACTTATCTCCCAGAGGGTGTTGGAATTTTTGTTTTTCAAGACTTTAGGCCTCTTAGTTCTCACTAAAGGGAAAAGTCGAATTTTGAGGCGGGGCTCATTATAGCGAAAAATTAGAAGCAGATCATAGTCAAAAGACACAAGTTGGTTAGGGAGATTACAGTTTTTTAGCAGGCAGGGTTAAAAAAACAGCAGATTTAGGCTACAAAATCTGAGCATCTCGAGAGTAATTTAACCATAGCTAAAACATAACCAATTGACTATTAACAGTATATTTTGGCTTTACACATTAATGCCAATAATTCTGTGACTTTCGCATCAAGCCGAGAAAAAGATAAAAAAAGACCCGGAACCAGTCCGGGTCTTTCAAGCAGTGCAATTACTTGCCTTTTTGCTTCATGTATTTGAAGAATTCGCTGTCCGGCTCCAACACCATGACATCAGACTTACCGGCGAAGCTGGCCTTGTAGGCCTCCAGGCTACGCAGGAAACTGAAGAATTCAGGATCCTTGGTATAAGCATCGGCGTAAATCTTGGCAGCAATGGCGTCGCCTTCACCGCGGATGTTCTCTGCATCGCGACGGGCATTGGCCAGAGTCACAACCACGTCGGCATCGGTCAGTGCACGGATTTTCTCAGCCGCTTCCTTACCTTCTGCCCTGTGTTTCTTGGCTACCGCCTGACGCTCGGCACGCATCCGCTGGAAGATACTGTGGCTAACGTTGGATGGCAGATTGATCTGCTTCACCCTGACATCGACCACTTCTATACCCAGACCTTCAGCA
This sequence comes from Shewanella sp. K8, assembly GCF_028823715.1. Taxonomy (NCBI): domain Bacteria; kingdom Pseudomonadati; phylum Pseudomonadota; class Gammaproteobacteria; order Alteromonadales; family Shewanellaceae; genus Shewanella; species Shewanella sp. K8. The sequence continues at coordinate 10,621 of NZ_JAPEHY010000034.1, read as the reverse complement.
CTCTTGGCAGCATTTTCCAGGGTAATACGCATCAGGTCATCACGACTGCTGCTCTCAGACAAGCTTGTGCTGCCTTCACTGGTACCGGAAACAATCTGTTTAATGGTCAGCTTACCGAACTCGGTACGCAGGTCACTGTTAATCTTACGCTGCAACAGTGACTCGGCCTTGGACTTGTTGCCACCATCTGTAGCCAGATAGTACTTTTCAAAGTCTTTGATCCGCCATTTGACATAAGAGTCGACCATTAGGTCTTTCTTCTCAGAGGTCACAAAGCGGTCGGCGGCGCCATCCAGAGTCTGGATACGGGCATCCATATAGCGGACTTTGTCGATCAACGGGATCTTAACGTTGAGACCCGGGCCATAGACTCGGGGCACCATTTTACCGTCGACCTTGTCTTTCAACACTTCACCAAAGCGGGAAACAATAGCGCGCTCCCCTTCGTTGACGACCATCAGCGAAGACACACCAACGACCGCCAGCAGGGCAATAATAATGAGTACGAATCTGCTCATGGTTTACTCCCTTCCCTGACGCATGCGCTCTTCGCGGGACATGCGTCCGTTGAAACTGCTGCTGTTAGTGTTTCTTTGACTACTGACGACATCCACTTGCTGCTCAGGTTCCTGTTCAGTTTTGGGTTTAGGCTTGCCTTCCTGAGACATCAGCTTATCCAACGGCAGATACATCAAATTGCCATTATTTTTGGCATCTATCAGTACCTTATTGGTATCACTGAACACTTGCTGCATCGCATCGATATAGAGGCGATCGCGAGTCACTTCAGGGGCCTGCTTATACTCGGGCAACAGCTTGTTGAACTTGGCCACTGCGCCTTCAGCATCCTGGATAACACGTTCTTTGTATGCACGGGCGTCCTGCTTGATACGTTCCACCTGACCACGAGCCTTGGGCTCAATTTCCAGCTGATAAGCTTCGGCCTGACGGATATAAGTGTGCTCATCTTCCTGCGCTGAAATCGCGTCATCGAAGGCATCTTTCACCTCTTCAGGCGGTCTGGCCGGCAGGAAGTTAACGTCTTCAATCTGCAGTCCCAGGTTGTAAGGCGCGATAATACGTTCAATCTCGGCGCGGGTGTCGTCACGAACCTTGGCACGCCCTGTGGTCAAAATGTCATTCATTTTTGAATGACCTATGACATAACGCAGCGCACTGTCGGTAGCTTCACGCAGGCTCGAGTTGGCATCAACGGCACTGAACAGATACTGGTAGGCATCTTTCACCTTGTACTGCACATCGAGTTCAACCACGACCATGTTTTCATCGGCTGTCAGCATGCTGCCGGAAGCAGGAATAGAGCGAACCGTTGAGACATCTACCGGTAAAACCGAATCGACAAAAGTAGCTTTCCAGTGCAGGCCGGGACCAACTTCGCCGACATGTTCACCGAAACGCAGCACGACACCCTGCTCCGCTTCCTTGATAGTGTAGAAACCGGAAAAACCCCATACTGCCAGGGCAATACCTGCAACTATGGCCAGAGTCCCCATGCTGAAGCCAGAACCACCGTTGCCCTTGCCGCCAAAGCGTTTGGTCAGATTGCGAAATACATCGTCCAGATCCGGTGGCCCCTTGTCGTTGCCACCTTTGTTTCCCCAAGGATCATTACCCTTGTTACCGGGCTCGTTCCAAGCCATTTAACTCTCCATAAGTGGATGAATAAACGAGATTATTAACAAACTACTTTATCAATCTCGGGTTCGAGGATAAAGGTTTCCAACTCACCTTGACTCTGTTTAACCAGCCGATGCCAGTCCGGCTGTGGTAAACGAATAGACAAGATACAGTTCCCCAGGTCGTCATACTCTTTCTGCTGTATCGCATCCAGTCGATAAAACTGGCCAAGATAATGTCCGGCCATTGCCGGTATTCTCAAACTAAGCTCAACTATAGTGGCAGCGGTCAGTTGATCCACCGCCTGCTTGAGAAGGTCCAGTCCCAACCCTTTTTGGGCCGAAATCCATACTCTGTATGGCCGGCCTTCGGGGTCGAAATCTATTTTTGGGCCTATCTCTTCCAGCAGATCTATCTTGTTGCAGACCAGAAGCTGCGGAATTTCATCGGCCTCAATCTCTTTGAGCACTTCTTGCACCTGCTCAAAGTTGTCATTCATATTGTCGTCGGCGCAGTCCACCACGTGCAGCAGGAGGTCAGCCTGGCGAGTTTCCTGTAATGTCGCCTTGAACGCCGCCACCAACTCATGGGGCAAATGACGAATAAACCCCACAGTATCGGCTAAAAATACGGCGCCGTTGTCCAACTCTAGCTTACGCAGCGTCGGATCCAGGGTCGCAAACAACTGATCGGCGGCATAGACCTCCGATGTTGTCAAAGCGTTGAATAGAGTGGACTTTCCGGCGTTGGTATAACCGACCAGTGACACAGTAGCCAAGTCGCTTCGCTGTCTGGCCCGGCGACTTTGTTCCCGCTGTTTGTCCACTTTTTCCAAACGACGATTGATGGACTTGATCCGCCCCCGCAGCAATCGCCGGTCAGTTTCCAGCTGGGTTTCCCCGGGGCCGCGCAAACCTATCCCGCCCTTTTGACGTTCAAGGTGAGTCCAGCCCCGTACCAGGCGAGTCGACATGTGGCGCAACTGCGCTAGCTCCACCTGCAACTTACCCTCATGGGTACGGGCCCGCTGAGCAAAGATATCGAGGATAAGCGTGGTTCTGTCCAACACCCGGCATTGACACAGGATTTCAAGATTTCTTTCCTGTGCAGGACTCAATGCGTGGTTGAAGATCACCACATTTGCCTCGGTCGCAGCTACCAAAGCTGCCAGTTCTTCCGCCTTTCCCGTCCCCAAGAAAAACTTGCGGTCAGGTGCCCGGCGGCTTCCTGTTATCACCCCTACCGAACGTGCTCCAGCCGAATCGACCAAGAGTTGCAATTCGAGAAGGTCTTCCCGACTGTCTTCGTCGGAAAAGTCGATATGAACAAGTACTGCAGTTTCTCCCGCCTCATAGCGATCAAACAAGAAGTGAACTCCTTAACTTATTACTGTTCGCTGCTATCATCATGCTGCGAGTTATAGCCCTGCTGGCCGCCGCCCTGGTGATTGCTCACATTGAATGGACGAGAAGGCACAACAGTTGAAATGGCATGCTTATATACCATCTGGCTAACCGTGTTTTTCAGCAAGATAACGAACTGGTCAAAAGATTCCACCTGTCCCTGCAACTTGATACCGTTGACCAGGTAGATGGAAACAGGAACGCGCTCACGGCGTAGTGCGTTCAGAAATGGGTCTTGTAAAGATTGCCCCTTAGCCATGTTTTTATTTCCTTTTTTTAATTTATATAAAATCTAACAAAAAGCTTTCTTGTTCGGTTTGAGTATTATACAGCAAGGGCTATTAAGCTAGCGGCAGTGGCGTATAAGCTGAACTATATTCCCTTGCGCCCCGCTCTCCAGCCAATTCAACTCTGGCCATCCTCGCAACCATGTTAATTGACGCTTTGCCAATTGCCTAGTAGCAGCGACGGCTTTTTCGACCATAGTATCATGGTCAAATTCACCCTCCAGATATTGCCAACACTGACGATATCCAACACAGCGCATAGAGGGCATATCCAGGTGCAGATCGCCCCTTTGCTTCAGCTTGGCCACTTCGTCGGTGAATCCGGCCTGCAGCATCTGCATAAATCTTGTCTCAATCAGCCCATGCAGCGTCTTTCGCTCCTGTGGCGCAATGGCAAACTGCACCACATCATAGGGAAGCTCAGGAGATTTGGATTGAGTCAGCTCAGTTAAACTCTTACCGCTGATACGATATACCTCCAGTGCCCGAGCCAGTCGCTGTGGGTCATTGGGATGAATGCGTGCGGCCGAAACCGGGTCAATCCGCGCCAACTCCTGATGCAGCATTTGCCAGCCTTGCTGCTCGGCTTCCTGCTGTATCTGAGCCCTTATCCCCTCATCGGCACTGGGAAGTGGCGATAAGCCTTCCAATAATGCTTTAAAATACAACATGGTACCACCCACCAAAAGCGGGGTTTTTCCCATGCTGATTATCTGCTCAATCTCCCGCAGACAATCGCTGCGAAAATCGGCAGCTGAATAACTTTCGCTGGGATCGCGGATATCTATCAGCCTGTGCGGCCCGCGAGCCAGCTCTTCCGCGCTGGGCTTAGCCGTGCCTATATCCATTTCCCGATAGATAAGTGCCGAATCTACCGAGATGATCTCGCAGTTGTGATGTTCGGCGAGTTCCAGCGCCAACGCTGTTTTTCCTGAGGCAGTGGGCCCCATCAATGTCAGCACTCTTGGCTGTTTCGCCTTACTCACTGCCTTCTTCTTCCAACCATTGCTGCCAGGGCAATACCTTGGCCAGCTGTAAAATTTCTTGTCGAGCTTGCTCGTCCAATGCAGAGATCCCCTGCCATATCAATGGTGCCGAAACAAAGCTACTTAAGCTGCTCTGCGCCAGCCAATTAGCCAAGGCCGCTTCCTGGGGCTGCTCAAATCTGAGCCATTGCAGCAGCTCAGGGATCAAACTCGCCAGCTGCGTGTCCCTCAGATATGGGGGCACTTTTTTGATTATCAACTGCGAATGACGAATACTGAGATCCAGCCCTAGCTGCCTCAGCAGAGTAGCCCTTTCACCCAGTAATACCGGCCATTCAGGGTCGGCATCCACAGCAACCGGCATCAACAGGGGCTGACCGGTCAACCCGGTAGGGAGGCGAGCGATAATCTCAATATATCTCAATCGCTTGGCAGCAGCTTTCACCTTGAGCAGTTTAATTTGCTCATCTTCAACCAACACCCAATGCTCGCCATCCAACAGAGGTGGCATGACGGTCATCTTAGCTTCTGGGCTTGCTTCATTGACCACGCCAGGCGTCGACAATAAGGCGCCATAACTGCTGATTGCCGACTTGGACGGGGCAGCGGCTCCCTGACGGGGATTGCCCCCAGAATATGAACCCGATGCCTTACCGCCTAAAGGGGCGCTGTCGCTATATTGGCTTTGATATCCAGCGCTGCCGCCGCCTGAGTCGGGCTCGCGAAAACTCGGCTCGGCACGGCTGCTATCTGTCGTCCCACCTTGGGTGAAGCTTGTGCCAGCGGCGTCTGAACGCGCATCAATGGCCGCAGCATAATCTGTTTGGCTTAAATGCGGATTAACGTCATCGACCGGCAGTTGCTGCGCTTGCTGCAGGGCAGAGCTCAAGGCCTGCAGAATATAATCGTGCACATATCTGGCCTGATGAAAACGCACCTCATGCTTGGCCGGGTGCACATTGACATCTACCTGGTGTGGATCCAGCTCCAGCATCAGCACATAGCCGGGTTGTTCCAACTCGGCCAAACCGGCAAAGGCCTGCCTGACCGCATGGTTCACCAAACGGTCTCTGACCAGGCGGCCATTGACATAAAAATAGTGAGTATCACAAGGCTCAACTTGCCAGGGTGACTGCAGGTAGCCACTGAGGCGCATGTCGTCATGCTGACATTCCACCTTCAACGCCTGCTCGGCAAACGGACGACCACAAACCTGAGCCAGACGCTGCAGATATTGGGCTTCATTCTCTGCCGGACGATAGTTGCGCACCTGTTTGCCATTGTGTTTCAAAGTCAGGTGAATTTCCGGCCTGGCCAGCGCAATCCTTTTCAGCCACTCATCGATATGGGTGAATTCTGTCTTGTCACTCTTGAGGAAACGTCTGCGCGCCGGGGTATTGAAGAAGAGATCGACCACTTCAATACTGGTACCCACTGGATGAGCCGCAGGCAGTATCTTGACCCCCATATCCGCGCCTTCGGCGTAAGCAAGCCAGGCCTCGGATTGTTCGGCCGTGCGAGATGTCAGGGTCAGGCGGGACACCGAACTGATACTGGCCAGCGCCTCGCCTCGAAAGCCAAAGCTGAGAATGGCTTCAAGATCGTCCAGTGTATGCACCTTGGAAGTGGCGTGACGGGACAGCGCCAGTGCCAGTTCCTCCTTGGCGATACCGCCGCCATTGTCCTGAATTCGAATAAGCTTGGCGCCGCCCTTATCGATTTCAATATCGACTCGGGTTGCACCGGCATCCAGGCTGTTTTCCACCAGCTCCTTCACGACGGAGGCCGGCCTCTCTACCACTTCGCCCGCCGCAATCTGGTTGGCCAGTTGTGGGGGTAATATCTGAATTGCCATTTCTTCCTCAGGCTCTGGGGATAACCAGTTGCTGACCTATACGCACTACATCCGATTTCAGGTTATTGGCTTTCTTGATATCGGCCACCGACACCTCATAACGATTGGCGATTACCGACAGAGATTCACCTCTGACAACCTTGTGTTTAATCACGCCCTGTTTGGCCAGCATGGTACCGGCCGGCGGATTGGCTTCAAAATACTTGAGCACGCCTTTATGAATCGCCTTGGCCAGCTTGTCCTGATGGTTGGCATTACTGAGCAACTTCTCTTCCTGAGGGTTGGAGATAAAACCAGTCTCCACCAGAATGGACGGGATATCCGGCGACTTGAGCACCGCCAAACTCGCCGACTCGGGCTTGTGCTTGTGCAGTTTGGTCACCTTACCCAAACCAGAAAGTATGTCGCTGGCCACTGTGTGACTCATCGCCATGGATCTATCCATCGACATATCCAGCAAGGTCATCGCCAGATACTGTTCATTATCGGTATTTTGAATAATCTCACCGGCACCGCCGAGCAGCTCTGAATGTTTCTCTTTCTGCTCCAGCCAGCGGCCGATCTCGGTATTGGCTCTGCGCATGGAGAGCACCCATACAGAGGCGCCTCTGGGCTGAGGTGAAGTAAAGGCATCGGCGTGGATTGAGATCAGCAGATCGGCCTTACTCTGTCGCGCCAGTTCCGAGCGACGGTTCAGGTTAACAAAGTAGTCACCGGTGCGAATCATCACGGCTTTAAGTCCGGGAGTCGCGTTGATTTTCTGCTCGACTCGCTTGGCAATCGCCAGTGATACCTTTTTCTCGTACAAACCGGAAGGCCCGATAGAGCCTGGGTCATCACCGCCATGACCGGCATCGATGGCAATAATCACATCCCGCACCGCTTCAGTGGCTGTCGGGGTTACCCTGGCTTTGGCCGAAGTGCTCTTGTCATCGAGATCCACCACCAAACGGTTGCCGTATGGTGCAGTTGGCGGCAGGGAGAACAGATTAGCCTTAGCGGCCCGCTTGAGATCTATGACCACCCGCAAGGTGCCTTTCTCCGGCGGCTGGCTCAAACGCACCCTTTTGACCAAGGGGCTGTTGTTTTCAACTTTTTCCAGTTTGACGCCATTGGTGCTCTTTTTCAGATCCACCACAAGTCTGTCAGGGTTGCTCAGTGTGAAATAGCTGTAATCAGGCGCCTGGCTTAAGTCAAATACCACCCGGGTAGACTCGGGCGCCGCCCAAATACGCACACCGTCGAGTTTATTGGCTGCCCAAGTTGGCGCCGCCATTACCCAACAGATAACAAAAAAAGTCAGTTTAAATAAGATGTTATTAGTCTTTACCATTGTTTGTTATTTTTCTTAATAGCACCTTACCCTTGTCGGAACCGGCTTGAAGAGAGACTTCGCGACCAGTATTAGCATACTTGATATGCAGATGTATATCGGCAGCGGGCAAGCACCCCATTCCCTGTTCCGGCCATTCAATAATGCAAAGGCTGCGCTCGTTGAAGTAATCCCGGATCCCCATAAACTCCAGTTCTTCAGGGTCGCTGAGTCGATAAAGGTCGAAATGATATACTTCGATTCCTTCAAGCTCATAAGGTTCCACGAGTGTATAGGTCGGACTCTTAACCGCACCTTGATGACCCAAGGCTTGAATTAAGCCACGACTGAAAGTTGTTTTACCGGCACCAAGTTCTCCGGTCAGATAAATGGTCAGCGGCGCACTGATCAAGGCCGCCAATTGCCGCCCGAAGGCGACAGTTTGAGTCTCATCTGCCAATTGCAGAGTCAAGCTGTGTTCGATAGTCATTTAAGTGAGGATCCACGCCTTACATTGGCCCATTAAGCTTACAAGTCAGTGTTTACCAGATGGCGGATCCAGGGCATAAGATCGCTGGCGAGCATGCCTCTCTCCCCGTCACGGGCAGCAAGGTCAGCAGCGCCGCCGTGAACTATCACGCCTGCCACAGTCGCGCGGGTGTTGTCCAGCCCCTGAGCCATCAGCGCGCCGATTATACCAGATAACACATCGCCGCACCCACCGCTGGCGAGCCCGGGATTCCCCACAGGGGCAACAAACAGCTGTTTACCATCATAAATGAGAGTACCCGCGCCCTTGAGCAGTACCACACCACCATATTGAGCCTGCAGCTTTCTAACCGTTGCAAACCTGTCGGCTTCGACATCAGCAGTATCCGTTGCCAGCAACCTGGCGGCTTCCCCCGGATGAGGGGTCAGAACCCGATTGTCCTGGGAGCGTTTTTCCTGGCTCAAGAGATTGAGCGCATCGGCATCCAGCACGCAGGGCTTATCACTCAGGCTGACCGCCTTGAACAGATTGTATCCCCAGTCGGCGCGGCCAAGCCCTGGCCCCAACACCAGTACCTGTGCCCAGCCAAGGCGCAAATAAACCTCCATATCCACCAATTCACAGCCCCAGAACATCAGTTCCGGCCTGTTGGCATTGACCGTGAGCTGATGCTCCGGCCGGCTCACCACAGTAACCAAACCGGCGCCGGCCCTGAGACAGGCTTCGCCCGCCAACCTGACTGCCCCCCCCATGCCATAATCGCCGCCTATGACGGTGACCTTACCCGATTTGCCCTTGTGGCTGTCCCTGGGGCGGGCATCGAAAAGCCCCTTGAGGTACTCAGCGCCGACTCTGACCACATCCGATGGTGGCAGGAAGTCACTCAGCCCCAAGTCAACAAAATGCAGTTCGCCGCAGCAGTGCCTGGCCCTGCCGGTCAGCAGCCCTTGCTTAAGGGCCGCAAAGCAGAGTGTCTGCTCGGCTTCGACTGACGCCCCTAGAGCTGCGCCGGTATCGGCATCTATGCCGGAAGGCAAATCCAGACTCAGCACCTTGGCCCGCGCAGCGTTTATCCGGGCTATCATGACGGCGGCTTCCGGCCGGACATCGCCCTTGAGGCCGGTTCCCAACAGGCCGTCCACTATCCAATCATATTCGGCTGCGGTTATCTCTGATACCTGAGCCACCTTCGGCGCGGATTGCTGCAACTTATCCCAGGCTTGCTGCCACTCGGTGCTGGGCTGACTGGCGGGAAAGATAAACAGGCTGGCGTTGAAACCCGAGTTCAATAACCAGCGCAAACAAACCAAAGCATCGGCGCCGTTGTTTCCCTGCCCGGCAATGACCAGTACCCGGCTGCCTTGAGTCAGCTTGGCCGCCAATAACTCAAAGGCTGCTTTCCCTGCCCGCTCGACCAACTCATAGAGGCTGCCCTGTCCGGCTGCCACCCAGTCCAATTCGGCCTGGCGCACGGCTTTGGCGCTATACAGCTGACGGGGCATATCTGACAAATCCTGGGCCATATCGATTCTCCTATCTCCTGACTGACAGATACTGATGACTTGTTAACTCGAAAAAATCCACTCGTTCACTAAACTTATGCTGTGGCAAAGGATGCCGGAAGGAAGCACAGGGATGATACTGCTGACACTGCTTATTTTAATACTCTGCGTATTACTGCTGGGACTACCCTTTAACGGGGCAATTCCCTGGTTCTGGCTCCTGGCTCTCTGCGCCTTATTGGTCGCCGTTGGCATCTTTCGGGCGTTGACACTACCGATAAAAAATCAGCATAAAGACTGTGATGATTGATAACACACTAGCAGTAAAGTCAATGAGTATTTATGACTTGAATCAGAACAAGTTGATAAAAATGAAAAAGCCCGGTCTGGGCCGGGCAGAACTAACGGCAGACCCAAGCAGATCCGCCAAGTCTGGGAGACGTTAAATATCGTCCATACGTATGGTACTGTGCACCAGTCGTTGCTGCTGGATCTTCTCGACCCGCACCAAATCCTCCAAAGCCCCTTTTACCTCGGCCGAAGCCGACGAACCGGCAGTTTTTTCCAGTAAGGCAATCAAGCGGTTTTCCAGATCCAGATGCAGATTCAGCACATCATCTTCTGTCATATTGGCCGCCAGCATGGTATCGCGGCAGCGCTTGCCAAAGTCTTCAAAAACAATGTCTTTGTACCAGGTATCGAGGATCTTGTTTGGCGCATCATCGATATAGTCTTCGAGAGTTTCAGCAATATGTTTCTGATGCTGTTCAAAATATTCCAGCATTAGTTTGACCCTGGATGAGTCGGCCTGAGTGTGTAATCTATGATAGAGCTGAGCCATATCAAGACGACATTTCGCTATAAATTCAAGGAGTTCACGTAACTGTTGAATACGCATCAGCCTATCTCCATTCTTCTGCCGTCAACGGCATAATTCAATTCGGTATGGAGACATTATGGAAGTAAAAAAGGTGGGAATATTTGAACAAGGTCATAAATCAGTGCTTACAAATGTCGCTACATTAGACAAAACGCAAGAAACCTGCGGCAGATCACGAAAAGCACTTTTTAAGAATTTTGAAGGGGAAATAAAGATTGGAGCGACATATCGGGTTCGAACCGATGACCTGTACCTTGGCAAGGTACCG
>NZ_JAPEHY010000033.1:0-58350 GCF_028823715.1 Shewanella sp. K8 | reverse complement strand
ACCCGCGACCCCCGGCGTGACAGGCCGGTATTCTAACCAACTGAACTACCGCTCCACTCAAGTTGCCGGGAATAATACGTAGGCCCCTTGTCAGCGTCAACAACTTTTTTACCCCGAGGATCCCGATTAGCTAAAAAATCAGCAAAGCATGGATAATCAAGATGTTCAGTTGGATTTGCGCTCATCCTCATCGGGTAGGGTCAGGTCAATCTCCTGCACATCATCTTCCTTGGGTGCCGCCTGCTGTTTTGCCAGCAACTGCTCTTCAGCCGCAGCCAAGGCCTGCTTCAGACTTTGACGCTTGCGCCAAAACAGAATCGCACCGACCCCAAACAGTAACAGCAAGACGTTACCCCCTATGATCAGGTAAAGAGCATTTTGTTTGGCCGCCGCTTCTTCTTTGGCTGCTATTGCTGCAGCCCTGGCGGCCATCTCTTCGGCGCTCGGTGGCGGCTTGGGAGGCTCGACAAAATTGAAAAATCGCTCCGGCAGGGTCAACACCAGCTCCCTTCCCTGCTTGTCTGTGCTGAAGACAGTGCCCTTGATACGGTAACTGCCAAAGTCACTCACCTGAGGCAGTACGAGTTGTGTGGTGCCTTCTGTGGGCTGACGCACAGTAACCGGCAGTTGCAATCCGGCCGGCCCCAAAAGCTCAATATCGAAATAGGTTTCCTCAAGGCGCAGAATGTCTGGGTTGGCACTCAGCATCAGGCCCCATGGCTGAGTCAGGGGATCGTCCGGCTCAACCACCTTAATATCCACAGGCGAAGGTTCGAGGCGAAATGCCTGCTTAAACTCACGTTCAAACACATCGTTTTGCACACTGACCTGCAGGGTGTAATCTCCCCAGGGCTGGTTGAGGTTGATATTGGAAGTAAAGGTGCCGTCATCTGGCCGTTCATCCAGCGCCTCTCCGTTGTCCTGATAACTACCGACAATAAGGGTACCAGCGGCAAAGTTTTCATCGCCCGGCTTGTGGGAGGAAACAAAACGCGCCGTCCATTGCAACAGGTATTCAAGCCCGGGAAGTCGCATTCTCAGCGAATCACCGGTGAGATGGGCGGTCAGCTTAAGGCGCTCGCCCTGATACAGTGGCTGAGGCAGTTCATCCACCTCAATCCCCAGCTCGGATACCCGGGTAATTTGCGAGCCGGGCACCACTTTACCAATGAGCTGCCAAGGGCCTGGCACCGGGTTTTCCACCGAAATCATGTCGCCTGTGACGCCATCGGTCCATTTGACATTCTCCGGGTGGCGCGAGGCATACCATTTACTGCCATCAGGCAAAACCACCACCACAGGGGCGGAGCCGTATTCCCGCTGCACCAGAAGCACGATTCTGTCGACCATATGGTCGACCCGAAAACGATTCTTAAGCTCAGAGGCCTGTTCCTTGGGTACTATCTCGGCCACAGCCGGGGCCCCAAGGCCAAGCAGCAGACACACCATGAGGCCCAGCGCTGGTCTCAATCCCATTATTTGCTTCAATCCATAGGTTGTGGCTCGTCGCGCCAGAGGCACTTGCCTGATTTTGCAACTAAATCGAGCCTTTGCTCATGCATATTCAGTTCATCGGCCGATGCGGCGATCACTTTAAGTTTTGCGCGATTGGCATCGAGACGCATGATGCCGCCGGCTTCCTGACCTGCTTGTTCACTGGAGAGGTTGAACTTGGTCTGGCCGCCTGTCATCGCCAGATAAACATCGGCGAGGATCTCGGCATCGAGCAAAGCGCCGTGATACTCGCGGCGGGAGTTGTCTATGTGATAACGCTTACACAGGGCATCCAGATTGTTCTTTTGCCCTGGGTGCAAAAACTTGGCGATGGCCAGGGAGTCGAGGATCTGACAAATATCCGCCGTCACCGGCCCCCTGGGATGGGTCATGGAAAACTCATGATCCATAAAGCTCACGTCAAACGAGGCGTTGTGAGCCACAATCTCCGCCCCTTGAATAAAGGCGATAAAGTCAGCGGCAATTTCATGAAACCTGGGCTCGTTGGCCACTCTCTCATCTGTGATACCGTGAACCGCAATCGCTTCTTCATCAATGGGTTGGCCCGGATTGATATACTGGTGGAAAGTGCGGCCGGTCAAGCGGCGGTTAATGACTTCCACACAGCCGATTTCGATGATTCTGTGGCCTAGATAGACGGGGCCTGCGCCCTGGTTCATACCTGTGGTTTCGGTATCCAGAATGATCTGCCGACTGGCATTCGATATGATATTCATCTATTTTTTGCAGCTTCCTGAGTGAATTTACGGGTATACTCGCCCGCATTTGCCGGATATGGTAACAACTTGATGAGCGAACTGAAACAGATCCAGATATACACCGACGGCTCTTGCCTGGGCAACCCCGGGCCCGGCGGCTATGGTGTTGTCATGCGCTATAAACAGCATACCAAAGAACTCTCCGGTGGCTTTGCCCTGACAACCAACAACCGCATGGAGTTGCTAGCACCTATCATAGCGCTTGAGAGCCTGAAAGAGCCTTGCAAAATCGTGCTGACCAGCGACAGCCAATATATGCGCCAGGGGATCACCCAATGGATCCACGGCTGGAAGAAAAAAGGCTGGGTCACTTCCAACAAGACGCCGGTGAAAAATGTCGATCTCTGGCAGCGACTCGATAAGGCCACGCAACAGCATCAGATAGACTGGCGCTGGGTCAAGGGCCACGCCGGACACCCGGAGAACGAGCGTTGCGACGCCCTGGCAAGAGAAGCCGCCGAGGCCAACCCTGCCACAGTCGATAAGGGTTATCAGGCCAGTCTCTAAACACTTTTGTCCGCGACAGTCTTGAGTTTCAAAAATTTGCCGCAAAAGTCGATAAAGGCCTGCGCCAATGGCGTCAGGCTGTGGCTCTTGTGGCGAATAAGGTAAAATGGCCGCTCGAGCGCCAGCCCCTCCACCTCCACCAACGCCAGCTCTCTGCGAGCCAGCTCTTTATCCAGTGTCAGCTCAGACAAAACCCCAAGCCCGGCGCCCTGCTTCACCGCCTGTTTAATGGCATCCGGAGTTGGAAAACAGAAACGGGCTTCTGGCTGCAGGTCAAGGCGGTTGGCGGCATCGACAAAGTACTCCCGGGTGCCAGAGCCCTCTTCTCTCAATACCCAGGAGAGTCCTTTGAGCTCGCTTGGCGAGACTTTGCTTCCCGCCAGCGGATGTGCCGGATGGCAGAACACCTTAAGACAGTCCTGATGCCAGGGCAACACGGCGATACGACTGTCGAGGCAATAACCTTCAATAAAGCCCAGCTCGGCGCGAAACTCGGCCACATCACGGATAACCTTACGGGTATTGTCTATCGCCAAGTCGACCTGAGTCTGAAGGTGTTGTTGGCTGAATGCCACCGCCGCCTTGGCCAGCAGAAAATTACCTATGGTAGAGCTGGCACTGACATTCAACATACCGGCCAATTCGTGATTATTCGGGGTAAACGCCTGCTCTATACGCTCGATGCGCTGCAGCACATCGCTGGCCAGAGGCAGCAGCAGGCTGCCTTGAGAGTTGAGCTGCAAGCGGTTGCCTATACGCTCAAACAAACGGGTATCGAGCTGCTTTTCAAGCTCCGATAACGCCATAGAAGTGGCCGGCGCGGAGAGGTTAACCCGCTCGGCGGCCTTGGCCACCTGGCCTGTGCGGGCCACGGCTTCAAAAATCATTAACTGTTTCAGGGTAATACGCATTGCAATTATTGCTCTTCTTTAGTGTGGCGCTCCAGTTGCCTGCCGGAGAATCCCGGCGTCGGCGTGGGTTGCCAGCCGGGGATCCGCTGACGACGTTTATCCCCCAAGGGGGTTAACGGCGAATCCAGCTTGCGGGCCACCAACAGATACAGAGAGCCGGTACCCGGCAGCCACTTTTGCTGCCAATGATGCCATATCCTCAAAGGCGCGGCTTCGCTGAGCAGCGAATGGTACAAGAGCCGCTCATCGTGCACCAACTGATACCCCAGAAGCCCCAGCCAGTCCTTGACCCTGGCCGGCATAAAGAAATGGCCGCTCCAGGGTAAAGCCTGCTGAAATCTAGGCAGCAGCTTGCCGAAAAAGGCGCAGCTGAACGGGTTAATCCCGACGATGAAAAGATAACCTCCGCTGACCAGCACCCTGTCGGCTTCACGTAAAATCCGGTAAGGGTTTGTCTCAAACTCCAGTACCAAGTTCATCACCACCGCATCTATGCTGGCCGGCGCCAACGGCAGCGAGGCAAAATCGGCAACTATCGAAGCGCCGTTGCCGGGATAGAGGGAAAACTGATGCCCGACCGGACAGTTTTTGATCTCGAGTTCGCGGCTTAAGGCCCCCAGGCGCAACAGATGATAACCAAACACTCTGGGCCACCAATAGGCCAGTTTGCTTTCCAGTTCACGTTTGATAGTCTCACAGGCTGGCAAACTGTCCCAGGAGCTGGGTCTGGACTCAGACGAGAGAGGCATAGATACTCCGGTTAAGCCGTTCTAGGTTCAGCTTAATAACGAACCCCCTATACAAGCAAGTATGAGGCTCAGTAAAATTGAAACTGATCCCGTCGACTCAAAGGAGCCTTGAGCTTATGTCCAATGTCAATGTCCCCCTCGCCCGGCCAAAGATAACGCCCATTGCCGCCTTCGATGACAACTATATCTGGGCCATAGTGGCACCCCAAGGTGATTGCTGTTGGGTGGTGGACCCGGGTGATGCCGCGCCCGTGTTGGCTTTTTTGGCGCAAAATAACCTGACACTGGCCGGGGTACTGATAACTCACCATCACAGCGACCATACCGGCGGTATCCTGGCCTTGAAGGAAGCTTTCGGCTCGCTCCCGGTTTACGGGCCTGCCAATCCGGCCATCAAAGGCATTACCCGGGCACTAACCGAGGAAGGCGAATATCGGCTTGAGCCTGGGCAAGGCCGATTTGCTTTAGAGTGTCGACTGTTCAAGGTCCCCGGGCACACGCTGGATCATATCGCCTACTTGATTGGCGATGCCCTCTTTTGCGGCGATACCCTGTTCTGCGCCGGCTGCGGCCGCCTGTTTGAAGGCAGCGCCGAACAGATGTACCACTCCTTGAGTCAGTTTGCGGCCCTCGATGACAACACCAAGGTGTATTGCACCCATGAGTACACCTTGGCCAATCTGCGTTTTGCCAAAGCCGTTGAGCCGGATAATCAGGCACTGGCTGACTACCAACTTGCCGCCGAAGCGCTGCGCGAACAGCAACACCCCACACTCCCCTCCACTATTGGTCGTGAAAAGGCCATCAACCCCTTTATGCGCTGCCAAAAGAACACACTGCAGAGCGTACTGGAGGCCCACAGCGGTCACCCCTGCCATGATCCCGTGAGCCGCTTTGCAGTTCTCAGGCAATGGAAAGACAATTTCTGAAAACCGGGTTACAATAAGCCGCTTTTTTGTGTCGTTATTATGACAACCCTAGGCCAAGATAGATTTATCTACTTGTTTTAAATAACAATACTTGGCTTCCAGTAACGGCACTTCTTTTTCACCACGGAAACCAAACCAGGGTAAAAGTACCACCCAAGGTGCTATCCCGGGCCAAGGGACCAGGCCTATCCCGGGTTTCCGTTTGATGTGCGTTTGCCTGTCTGTTCAGGCCATCATTCGAGGATTGCTGTTTTTGAAGCAAATCAGATTTTTTATGTTGGCGGGGAGCCTTTCCCTGCTTGGCGGCTGTCAGCTGCTGTCTCAGGCGCCGGAGTCCACTGCCGAAGCGCCGGTCAAGGCCACTCCGGCACCGGTCATCACTCAGGCTCCACAAGTCATCACTGAGCCGGAAGTCGCTGTCACAGATGTATGGCAACGGATCCGCAGCCAACTCAATATGCCGGTTCCCGATGAGAAGCTGGTGCGCCAGTACCGCCAGTGGTACATCAATAATCCAAGACACCTGGAGCAGATCTCCGAGCGGGCTGCCCCTTTTATGTATTTGATTGTCGAGCAGATAGAAGAGCGTAAATTGCCGATGGAGCTGGCGCTGCTACCGATAGTGGAAAGTGCCTTCGACCCCTTTGCCTACTCCCATGGTGCAGCCTCCGGGCTGTGGCAGTTTACGGCACCCATGGCGCTGCATTTTGGCCTGGAGATCAACTGGTGGTATGACGGACGCCGCGATGTACCTGCTGCCACAGCCGCTGCGCTGAATATGATGGAATACCTCTACGACAAGACGGGCGAGAACTGGCTCTATGCCATTGCCGCGTATAACACAGGCGAAGGTCGGGTGTTGAACGCGGTCAAGCGTAACCGTCAAAAAGGGCAAGCTACCGATTTCTGGTCCCTGTCACTGCCCAAGGAAACCGAGCGTTATGTGCCGCAACTGCTGGCACTGGCCGATGTGATCAAAAACGCCGACAAATACGGCATTAACCTGACACCGATTGTCAACGAGCAGAAGTTGGAAGTTGTCGATGTCGGTAGTCAGATAGACTTGGCCTTGGCAGCCCGCCTTGCCGGTATGGAAGTCAATGAACTGCAACAGTTCAACCCGGGTTTTAATCGCTGGGCCACAGCGCCGGAAGGGCCACACAAATTGGTACTGCCGTTGGACAAGGCCAAAGAGTTTGAAATCGCCCTGGCCAGCACTGAACCCAGCGAGCGCCTCAACTGGCTCAGATACAAGATCCGTAAGGGTGACTCCCTTGGAGTGATAGCCAAGAAACATCATACCAGTATCGATGTGATCCGTTCTGTCAACGGCATCAGTGGCAACAATATTGTCGCCGGTAAGCACCTGTTGATCCCGGTCGCCCTCAAGGATGCATCGGCCTACCCGCTCTCCAAAGAGCAGCGTCTGGGTCAGAATAAGTCCGGCAAGAGCAAACGCAGCTACCATGTCAAGTCCGGTGACTCCCTGTGGCAGATAGCCAAGGATAATGGTGTCAGTGTCAACGAGCTGGTGAAATGGAACGGTATCTCGGCCAAGACTCCGCTGCGTCCCGGAAAACAGCTAACCATCTGGACTAAAGCCTCTGGTAAATCCCAGAATGCCAACGCCGTAATGCGCACCGTGAAATACAAGGTTCGCTCCGGTGATTCGCTGGCACGAATAGCCAACAAGTTCAATGTCACTGTGGATGATCTGCTGGAATGGAACCAGCTCAAGGCCAGTAAGTATCTGCAACCCGGACAGATGTTGACCCTGTTCGTGGATGTGACCCGAGTCAAGACCTGATAAAAACTCCTACCCAAGCGGCATCTTTGATGCCGCTTTTGATCCTGCTCTAACTTTCACAAGCCACTTCGGTACAATTGTTAACCATTTGTTCGCTGTCACAAATTTGACGCTCATCTTTGTCGATAATCATCCGCTGAATTAATCCACCCTAAATAAAAACAAAAATGAGCAGAGATTTGTCCATTACCGGCATCGAGACGCCGGTGCCTGAAGGTGCCCGTATTCTATCAACCACAGATCTCAAAGGGCGTATCACCCACATCAATCAGGAATTTGTCGAACTTTGTGGCTTTTCCCATGAAGAGTTGTTGGGCCATGGGCATAACATAGTGCGCCATCCTCATATGCCCAAGGCGGCCTTTGCCGATCTCTGGCAACAGATCAAGAATGGCAACAGCTGGATGGGCTTGGTAAAAAACCGCCGCAAGGATGGTGGTCACTATTGGGTCAACGCCTACGTCACCCCGATCCGCCGAAAAGGCAAAATAGTTGAATATCAATCAGTGCGAACCAAGGCAACACCAGAACTGATTGCCAGAGCCGAGGCCTGCTACCGGGCCATCAGTCAGGGAAAATCAGTACTGCCACGCGTTAAACTCGACCTGACAACCAAACTGGCGCTCTGCTGGGGTGCATCACTGCTATCCTTGGTGCCCCTGCCCTGGCTAAGCGGTCTCTGGCAATTTGTGCCTGTCTGCACTGCGGCAACTTTAATGGGCTGGAGCCTTTTCAGACTCAAACAGAGGTTAAATAATGTCAGTCAACTCAGCCGCGGAGTACAGAATAATCCACTGATGCAGGCTATTTACTGCAACAGCACAGATGAACTCGCCGAGCTGGAATTGAGTCTGAGAATGCAGCAGGCCGAGATATTCGCCATCACAGGGCGGATAAAAGACAGCGGTGAGATCCTCGATAACAGTTTGAGTGCCCATCAGGCCGCCGTCGATGCCAACTACCGCGAACTGGCACAGCAAACCGGCGCACTGAAACAGCAAGGTGATGCCATCAACGAACTCAAAGGTGCCGTGGCAGAGATTGCCGAAACTTCCGCCGACACCGCCAACGAGGTCACTGAGCTTGAGCAAAGTAACCGGCAAACACTCGAAGCCCTGGCCGCCAGCCGCGCAGCCAACAGTGAAATCACCGCTCTGCTTACCAAGGTGGAGGCTCAACTGCTGGCACTGGATAAACGCTGCAGCAGCATTAACACCGTGCTGGAAGTGATAGAGCAACTATCGGATCAGACCAACCTGCTGGCACTCAATGCTGCAATCGAAGCGGCCCGGGCCGGTGAAGCCGGCCGCGGATTTGCCGTGGTGGCCGATGAGGTACGTAACCTGGCAATGCGCTCCGGTGAATCCGCCGGTGAAATACATCAAATTATTGCCGAGCTCAGTCTGCAAAGTCGGCAGACAGTGACCGAGATGGAGCGCAGCCAGCAACTGACCAAAGAAAGTCTGCAACTGGAGCAAAAGTTGGCGCAGCGGTTGGATGAAGCCACCAGTGCCCTGGGCCGAATTGCCGCACACAGCCAGCAAATCGCCGTTGCCACGGAGCAGCAAGCCTGTGTGGTTGAGCAGTTGCACCGCCACTCAGAGCAGTTGCAACAAGGGGTTGGCAGCCTGACCAGCAACAGTGAAGCCGCAAGCCATCACGGCGAAGAGTTGACCCGCCAAAGTGAGCGGCAAAAGGAACTGATAGCCCAGTTTTAACGCGCTTTACCGCCCGTTACAGCTTGGTCAAAGACTGAGTATCCCAATAAAAAAGTCAGGCTTAACCTGACTTTTTTATTCCAACCTAGATAAGCGCCTTAACGCCTCGCCACCGGCACTTCCAGCATGGCCATAGCCGCCAACTTGGACTCCAGAGGTTTGCCTTCAAAGCGGGCCTGGAAGCTGTATCCCTCAGGGCCAATTCGCTCAAGTGTCTTGGCCGGTACCTTGAACATCACTTTCAGCGTCTGTCCCGGCTTGATACTGGTATCTCTGATAGCCTGAGTGAACATCATTTCATCCGACCAGGCCCAGACTCGCTGTTCCTTATCATCCACCAACCAGAGATCCGCCGTCATCCCTGAGTTAAAGCGGATCCCAACCACGTGCTCGCTCGGGTTACGGATCTCCAGCATCGCCTGCAGCGGCTGCTTATTGACTACTTCTGCAAACGTCAGTTTACCCTCAAGCAAGGCAGCTGTCGGTGCTTTTTTGATGGTACCAAAGTGCAGTGTCGGCATTCTGAGTTCCTCCATCCCAGTCGGAGTCTTTTGAGGCACAGGCTCAGTAGTTGCAGCATTGGAGCCACTGCAACCTGCGAGTGCCAAGACCGCCAGCAAAGGCAAAACGGCACGCATCATTTACCTCCTCCGAGTTTCTTGAAGATGCTGTCTTTAAGCTTGTCTTTCACCTTCTCGGTTTCTTCCTTGAGTTTGGAATCAAACAGCGCCTGGGTATCGAGTGCAAACTTGGGTTCCTGGAATGAACCGGAAATCATCAGCGGAATTTCAACACCGGCCAGATCATTCTTGCCTTCACCGCCTTGGCCCTTGAGACTGCCGACCACTGAGGTTTTCAGCTTATAGTCCAGTTGCTCACTGATAAGGTTGGCACTACCGGCACCCGCCAAGCGAATAAGTGGTGAGGCCATCGCCAGATCCGGGTTATTGGCCACACCATTTTTGAGACTGAAACTGCCGGTCAGGCTGGAGAAGTCTGTCTTGCGTTCGCCCTCTTCCTGAGCCGACAAATCACCTTTTAGCTTGGCCTGGGCGCTGCGGATCATATGAGGGATATTCACGCCGTAAAGGGCACCGTCACTGATTTCAAACTTGCCGTTGGCGTCCAGGTTTTGCTTGATGTTATCCGGAATTAGGCTCTTGCCTTTACCTTTGACATTAAAAGCGGTGGCACCGGCAAGAATTTCCAAATCGGCCGCATCCTTGAGCAAAGGTTGAATTTTGACGCCACTGAGCTGAGTATCAAAATTGTAGCTGGCGACCTTGTTGCGACCGTCAAGTTGTGCCTTGGTCATCAGTTTGCCCTGATACAAGTCAGCGCTGAGCTGCTTCATATCCAGCACGCCATTGTTCAGAGCCAGATCCATTTTCCAGTTTTCAGTGGTCAAGCCGGCAGCCTTAATGGCCTTAACAGTAAGATCCATGGCGAAGTTGACCTGCTTCATCGCACTCAAGTCCGGTTCACTGCCGGCCTTGGCGACCGTTGCCGACTCAGTGGTTTTGGCTGCGGCTTTATCTTCCTCACCGGCAGGCAGTAACTTGTCGAGGTCAATTTCCCCCAGTGCCAACTTGGCTTTTACATCCGGTACCTTGCCGCCGAAAGCCACTTTAAGATCCCCTTTGCCTTCGATATCGGCCACCTTGAGACTGCTCAATACCAGCTCGGCGTTTTGACGGTTGAGATCCAATTTCACATCGGCATTCAGATCGGCGCTCAACTTGCCGCCGGGCATACTCTTGCCTTCAACGCGATTTTCAATGGCAAAGCCGGTGATCTCCAACTGCTTCATGTCCGGTGAGATCTTCAATTGCCCTTTACCCTCGCTGGCAATTTTCATGTCCGGCATGCTGCCGCTGAACTTATAAGCCAGAGGGGCAAATTTACCCAGCGAAAACTCGCCCAGGGTCAGGGACTCAAGTACAAAGGTTTGGTCACTGCCACTGCGCTTGTCGAGCAGATGAATTTGGGTATTGGTGATATTGATGCCACCGATATTGAGACTGGCCAGCCCCTGAGCGTTGCCTTCGGTATTCTTGGGTTGCTCTTTGGCCGTACCGGCATCGCCGCTGAGCCCATCCAGACTGGTGCGGCCGTCTTTCTGGGTTATGAGATCCAGTTTCAAGCCATCGAGGTTTAACTGGGCAATTTCCACTTCTTTACGAAACAGCGGCATCAGAGCAACTTCAGCGACAACCTGATTGACTGCCAACATCTGTTTCTCATCGAAACCATCCGGGTTACTCAGGCTGATACCGCCCAATTCAATTCCCAGAGTCGGGAAAAAAGTCCAGTTGAGATCCTGACTGATGACCAATTCACGCCCTGTCTGTTTTTTTACCGCATCGACTATTTGGGGTTTAAAGTCGTTGGGATCAAATAACAAGGTCAAATACAGAACCAGACCGAGAAACAATACCGCGAAAATACCCAGTATCCACTTAACCACTTTCATAATAGTTTCCTTGTTCAACAATAAGGACAAAGGCGCTTGTTCAACTGATAAAGGCCATATTCAAGGGATTTTGGCTGACGGCGATGCCATTATCATCGGCATAGAGCATCATGCCGGGAGTTATCTGCACATCGCCAATGGAGAGCGCACAGTTGATTTCTCCAGCCCCCTTACGCTCGGTTTTGATAGGTACCGCCGCCAGGGCCTTTACCCCAAGCTGCATGGTCGCCAAAGTGGCAACATCGCGCACGGCGCCATAAATCACGACTCCCTGCCAACCATGGTCAACTGCGCTTTGGGCAATAAGGTCTCCCATCAGGGCCTTGGATGTAGAGGCGCCACCGTCCACCAACAGCACTTTACCCGTGCCATCAGTAGCCAACAGCTGTTTCACCATGGAATTATCCTCGAAACACCTGACGGTTACGACTTCGCCCCAAAAAATAGACTTGCCACCAAACTGGTGAAAAACAGATGGCAGCAACATGAGATCATTTTCATAATGATCAAAGAGATCCGGTAACAAATCCAGCATATAGGCCTCCGTGCAAATACTGCTTTCTAGGTTAACGCCCTTATCCTGCCACCACAAGTTTCATGATAGCAAAACAGGCATCTCCTACGCTGTGCAGTGAAATGCTTGAGTAAGTTCGGAAATATACTATAAACTACTACAAGTGACAGCTTTACGATCCCTTTATCCTGTCCACTCTTTCGGGCAAAACTTCGTTTTAAGTGAACATACATGACAAAAGATCTCGATTTGCAGAGTGCTATTGCGGCGCTCGATGCATATGGATATGAAAAAAAACACTCAACGGATCTTGAGCAAGCCAGAAACAAACAACAGATGACCCGTTATTTGAAGTCTTTGGACTATAGCCTCAGGCGTCTGAAGCTTCTGCAGGAAGCGGTCAATGAATTGGTCGAAGAAACGCAGAACGACTTGCATAAACAAGAGCAAGTCCAAACCTTCAAGACCAAGGTCATCAATTTATCCCGCGAACTCAATATGTCCTACGATGAAGTATTGGTCTATATGGCCAATCAAGGCGGTAAGTAAGTCCTATAGGGAAGTGAGTTCAGTATCGATTGCAATATAGTTCGATATACCAGAAAGGCGCAGACAATATCTGCGCCTCTCTTTTTATAACAATGATATAAACCCTTTCTGTCCAACAACTATTTATTCCATCTTTTAAATTTCATTCCGTTATTGAAAGTTTCTGATGCTTAACAAAAAGCAATAAGTATCCGCTCAAATCCCCAACCTATTATTCGTCCGGATTATTCCAAATAATCCCATGAAAATTATGAGGCTTTATAGCGCACCCTCTTGTTTGCACTACACTTAGGGAAAGTACAAACGGCCCAGTTTGAAAAGATAAGGGCTCAAAGCTGTGACGAATGGAGGGCAGCAACCACTATGGGAAAGATGCTAGTGCCTTTGGCTCTGCTGCTACTCTTGTTTATCTGGCTCAGCGGGCCCAGGCAACCAACCTCCCCTGTTTTACTCAATCAGACCCCGGTTCGCATCGCCGTGTCCACCTCGCTGCTTTCAGCCCCTGTCATCATTGCCGATAAGCTCGAACTCTTTGCCCGCGAAGGCGTCTATGTGGTGCTGCAACCACTTCAAGGTGGCGATCTTTGTTTCGAGGCCCTGCTCTATCACAGGGCCGATCTGGCCACCAGCTCAGAGTCAGTGGTGATGTTCAACAGCTTTGAGCGAACCGACTTTACCGTGCTGGCCAGCTTTGCCGAATCGGATAACGACATTAAGCTGTTAACCCTGAGCCAGAGCGGTATCACTACCCCGGCGCAACTGGATGGCAAACGCGTTGGAGTCGTTGCCGGCAGTGCCAGCGAGTACTTTCTCGATACCATACTGAATATTGCCGGACACCCAGCCTTGGCGCCAGTTAGGGTGGATATCCGCCCGTCTGGCTTGGCACCGGCGCTGTTGGCCGGCGATGTGGATGCGATTTCAGTTTGGGAGCCCTACGGATTTCAGCTGCTCAAGCATCAACCGGGCAAGATAAGCGAGTTCCCCAGCCGGGGGTTATATAGCCTTTCTTTCAATCTCATCAGTCGCAAGGCCGACAACCAAGCGTACTACGAACATCATGTGCGGATCCTCAAGGCGTTGAAACTCGCCAGTGAATTTATTGTTCTGCACCCGCAGGAAGCCCGTCAACTGGTTGCCGAGTATCTGCACCTGCCAACAGAGGAGGTTGCCGCCCTCTGGCCCGACTACCTGTTCCGTCTGTCGCTGGGTAACAGCCTGCTCAGTAATCTGCAGTCGCAGGCCCGCTGGGCCATGGCCAGTGGCACCATTGAAGCCCGGCAGCTACCGGATTTCAGAAGCGTCATAGATCCCACTGCATTGGATCAGATACAACACATGTCTTTGGTGGAGCAGCAATGAAGCTATCCAGCCGCCTCAATATTCTGGTCATTCTCTGCATCACCCTGACGCTGGTACTGGCGCTGTCACTGCTGCAACAGCGCCATTTTTCCCAGCAGACATTCCAGCAGATGCACAAACTGGTGGAGCTGCAACTGCATCTGGATCTGCTGCGCTCCAACTTGTGGCTGCTGCAGCAATACCGGGATACCCGGGCAGTTGAAAATACCCAGCGGGATCTGCTGCGCCTCAACGCCCTCTTGAGTAACACTCAGGTCGATGATGAGCAGCAACAGCAGCTATTGGCCAATTTAAAACGCCAGAGCAGCAACATCAGTACCCTGCTGGAGCATTCCCTGCCCAAGCTGTCGCTGATAGCAGATGATCAGTTGGTCAGCAGCATGTTGCTGTCCAGATACAATATGAGCATTCAATCCATGAGCGAAGATCTGTTTCGCTTTCAACACTACACCATGGACAGAGCCCGTATACTGCAGCTCAGTCATCTCTATCTCAACGGCGCCCTGCTGCTGGCCATTGCCCTGTTGGTGACAGGCTTTACCCTGCATACTCTGAGGCGTTTTCGGCGCCACTTGGGCAGTTTGAAACGCGGCATTCGCGATCTGGCCAAAGGCGATCTTCACAGCCGTATCAGGTTGGAACAACAGGATGAACTCTCGGAGCTGGCCAATGAATTCAACAATATGAAACAGGCATTGATGGAAACTACAGCCCGAAAGGAGCAGTTACAGCTGGAAGTGGAGGCGCAAACCCGTCAGTTGCAGCAGCAACAGGATAGATTAAGATATTTGGCGGATCATGACGATCTCACCGGCGCACTCAATCGCGGTGCCGCCACCACCGAGCTGGAAAACGCCATAGTACGTTGCCAACGTCAACAGCTTAAAGCGGCGCTGCTGTTTATCGATCTGGATAAATTCAAACCCATTAACGACAACTTTGGCCACAGCGCCGGTGACACAGTGCTGGTGGAAATCGCCAAAAGGCTGCGAGAGACCTTAAGACGCTCGGATTTGGTGGCCCGTATCGGCGGCGATGAATTTATCATCTGGCTGGAGCCGATAAATAGCCGCGAAGAAGTCTGTGCCGTGTTGGAAAAGATTCATGCCTTGGGTGCCGATATCCCCTGGCAAGGGCAACAACTGCAAGTCGGCCTGAGTACCGGCATCAGTCTCTATCCTGAGCATGGCGACACCTTGGCCGAACTCATCGGCGCTGCCGACAGTGCCATGTACCAGGCCAAGCAGGCACAACCTCAGGCTTCCATGGAACTGGCACTAAAGAAGCGCTACAGCTTTGCCTCACCCAGTGCCGATGCCTGACTATGCTTGCCCGGCCACACACGCCTGAACTTCAAACTGCCGGCCAAAGGCGCCTAAACCAGTTGAATCTCGGCAGTCTTATCGCCAACAACAGCAACATGGCAGCAAGGTAAAGACTGGGCTCAATGATTTCAGACTTCACCGACCAGTAATAATGCACAGGTACCAACAGGGCTATGGCATAGATACTGTAATGCAGTTGCTGCCAACGTCGCCCCATCCGGCGCTGCAATGCCTTGAACGAGGTCAGCGCCAGCGCAGCAAGCAACAACCAAGCGCTGGCCCCCACCAAAATATAGGGACGCTTGATAATTTCACTGAGTAGCAGCTCCCAGGCAAACAGCAGATCCAGGCTGAAATAGCTGAGAATATGTAAACAGGCCCAGGCAAATACCCAGAGTCCGAGCAAACGCCGGGTCTGCATCAACAACCCCAGTTTGAATTTTCTGGCAACTGGCGATACCAACAAGGTGGCCACCAAGGCGTTGAGTGCCCCTTTGCCGGTGAAATGGATAATATACTGCACAGGATCGCCACCGGCACTGTCTGTCACCACTTGCAGAGCCAAATAAAGCAGTGGCAAACCGGCCGCCAGATGCAGCAACGCCTTTAACCAAGGCAGTAGCTTGGGATCTAAGCGCATCAATAATATTTCCTTAAATCCAGATCCCGGTAAAGATGGGCTACCTGCTCGCCATAACCGTTGAACATCTGGGTAGGGATCCTTTTGGCAGAGAAGATCCCACCTTCGGCAATCCGCCGCTCTGTCGCCTGTGACCAACGCGGGTGATCCACCTTGGGGTTCACATTGGCATAAAAACCATATTCATGGGGTGCCAGCTGATTCCAACTGGTCGGCGGCTGTTTATCCAAAAGCCTAATTTTCACGATAGATTTAATGCTCTTGAAACCGTATTTCCAGGGCACCACCAAACGCACGGGAGCCCCATTTTGCGGTGGCAGTGTCTTGCCATAGAGGCCCACCGACAGGAAGCTTAACTCGTTCATCGCCTCATCGAGTCTTAATCCCTCCACATAGGGATAATGAATGCCGCCGCCCATCAAGCGATTGCGTTGCCCCGGCATCTGCTCGGGATCAAACAGGGTTTCAAAGGCCACATGAGTTGCAGAGGATTTAACTCCGGCCTTGGCCAGCAAAGCCGCCAGCGGAAAGCCGACCCAGGGGATCACCATGGACCAGGCCTCGACACAGCGCAAACGATAGTGGCGCTCCTCCAGAGGAAGCAACTTGAGCAGATCGTCATAATCCAGCATCAAAGGGCGCTCGACCTCGCCTTCCACTTTCAGCATCCAGGGATTGACCTTGAGGTCCTGACTGTTTTCGAAGGGATCTTGTTTACCTGTGCCAAACTCGTAGAAGTTGTTATGGCGGATCACCTTGTCAAGGGGTGTCAGGCTTCCCGGTAATTGAAAGTTCGGGTTGCTGCGATAGTTGAGATTTGAGGTCACAAATGCCTCGCTCTCGCGCTTTTCACCAAAAAGGTCAAACAGGCCTGCCTGAACATGGCCGGGAATACTGGCACCTATGGCGCCGAGCCCCAACGCCTTGACTATGTTGCGTCGATCGCGAAACACGGCTTCCGGCGTGACTTCTGTTGCCGGCAACTCCCAGGGCATTTGCCTGCCGATACCCTGGTTAAATTTTTTATTGCTCACAGAGACCTCTCAATAGCTGCAGTCAATTCAGTTTATAAGACCCAGGCAGGCAAAGAAAAATTTCTTGCTGGAATAATTCCTGCGGCTCCATTGGCTGAACCTTGGCTGACAAGGGGTACAAAATGGGCAACTCTTGGCCATTTATCCTGAGTCTGCATGCCCTGGGCCTTGAAGGCCCTGACTCATTCTGCGACTCTATCCGGGTTTTCCGCTCATCTTTTTGCACTCAAGGGACATGATATGGACTTGGCCACCACAATTTCCGCGCCTCAACTCATTGCCGCCGCAGCCGTATTACTGCTGGGTATCTTGCTTGGCGCCCTCTTTAATCAGCGCATGACCCGCGGCCGCTGGCAACAGATCAAAGACCAGTTGGTGCTGCAACATGAACAAAGATGCAGCGAACTCAACGAACAACTCAGCAGCAGCCAGGAAAAAGCCGAATGGCTGGTGTCCCAGCTTGGCAAGGCAGAGGCCATTGCCGAGCGGGTGCCCGACCTTGAACAGCAACTCAAGGATGCTCAGCGCAAGCAGTTGGAAACTCAGTTAAACCTGTCAAAGTCCAATGCCATGCAGCAGACAATCAGCGCCCGCTTCGACGCCGAGCAACAGGCGCTCAACGATAAGATTGAGCTGCTTGAGCGCAGTGAAACCCGCCTGAAAGAGCAATTTGAAAACCTGGCCAACAAAATTTTTGAAGACAGAAGCGAAAGGCTAAAATCCCAGAATCTATCGCAGCTAGATGGTGTTCTTGGGCCGCTGAAACAACAACTCGAAGGATTTAGAAGACAAATTCATGAATCCTACTCACAGGAACAGAGTGAACGTTCCTCACTGAAACACCAGCTGGAAGATCTCAAGCAGCTCAACCTGCGCATGAGCCAGGATGCGGTCAACCTCACCAAGGCGCTCAAAGGCGACAACAAGCAGCAAGGCAACTGGGGGGAAGTGATCCTGGAGCGGGTGCTGCAGGAAAGTGGCCTCAGACAAGGGCACGAGTATGACGTGCAGCAGGATCTGAAAAATGATGCCGGCAAGCGCTTTAAACCCGATGTCATCGTCCACCTGCCGGCCAACAAGGATGTAGTGATAGATGCCAAGATGTCACTGCTAGCCTATGAGCGCTACTACAATGCCGAAACCGATGAACAGCGCGCCCTGGCGCTGCGTGAACATATCAACTCTATCCGCGGTCATATCAAAGGCCTGAGTCAGAAGGACTACCAGCAACTGCACGGCATCAAGAGCCTGGATTATGTGCTGATGTTTATTCCGGTGGAACCCGCCTTCCTGCTGGCGCTGGAACAAGAGCCGCAGTTGGTTAATTTTGCGCTCGAAAACAACATCATGCTCGTCAGCCCAACCAATCTTTTGGTGGCACTGCGCACCATCAATAACATCTGGCGCTACGAGTATCAGAACCAACATGCACAGAGGATCGCCAGGCAAGCCGGAAAAATTTACGATAAACTCTGTGGCTATCTGGAAGATATGGACAAACTCGGGCGCGCGCTGGACAATGCAGAGAAGTGTTTCAACGGCGCCATGAATAAGCTGGCTACCGGCAGGGGTAACCTTGTCCGCCAGGCTCACCAGATGCAACAGTTGGGCGTTGAAACCAGTAAACAACTGGATAAACAGTTGCTTGAAAAAGCGATGACAGAGACTTCCT
Source organism: Shewanella sp. K8 (assembly GCF_028823715.1). NCBI lineage: Bacteria > Pseudomonadati > Pseudomonadota > Gammaproteobacteria > Alteromonadales > Shewanellaceae > Shewanella > Shewanella sp. K8. Next base: position 39,887 of record NZ_JAPEHY010000033.1, on the reverse strand, counting down.
TGCCGACAGACCAGGAGGTTGATGCCATAGAGGATACAGAGCCGGACAGCGAACTGGCTTCCTGAGCTCAACCCCGCTCTCAAGTGAACCAGGCCATCAACAAGGAGTTTGAGATGCGCAGAGCCTTGACCCGAATCGCCCTCGCCGGCAGCGTTGCCTTGAGTGCATTGACAGTATCCACTCCCTGGATGCTGTTTCCCGGGATAGGCCATGCGGCCAAGGCACCTGCCGCTTTGGAGCAACAACGCCAAAGCTACCTAAAGGCCAGAGAAGCGCTGGATAAGGGCCAACTTGAGGAGTATCGCAAGCTCAGGGCCCAACTCAAGGATTACCCACTCAATATCTATCTGGATTTTCACGCCGAGCTGGATGACATAATGGCGCTTTCTGGCTCAAAGGCGCTAAAGGCACTGGACAAGTTTGAGCATTCACCCTTGCACGCCAGTGCCCGCCATAGGTACCTGGTGCAAGCCGGTGCCGACAAACGCTGGCAAGACTTTCTGGCCATTTCCCCGGAACTTCCCCGAGCCACAGAGCTGCAATGCTATTTTTACAGGGCCAAGCTTGGCCAGGGTGAGACTCAGGTCGCCTGGGATGGCGCTCGCCAACTCTGGCTCTATGGTCGCTCCCGTCCCAAGGAGTGCGATCCCCTGTTCAATGCCTGGAGCAAGGCCGGGCACCGCACTCAGGAATTGATTTGGTCGCGGATGATGCTGGCCTTTGATGCCGGCCAAAGCGGCCTGTTGCAGTATCTGGGGCGTAAAGTGACTCAGCACCAGAGCCAGGCCAAGCTGCTGCAGGCGGTATACAAAGATCCCAATCGCCTCAGGCACATGAATCAGTTTGATGGCGATGCCCCCATCTACAGCGATATAGTGTCCGCCGGGCTTAAGCGCTTGGCCCGCAAAGATCTGCGTCAGGCAGTTCGCCTGTACGTCAAGTATGAAAAGGCCGGCAGATTCAGCGACTTCCAAGGGCGACAACTCAACCGTTATCTGGTCAGGCGAGCGCTTATCGTCGAGGACGAGGGGCTTAGAGATCATATCGACACCATGCTGCCGCTGCTCAAGGCCGACGATCTGACCGAGCGCCGTCTGCGCTGGGCTATTGCCGAGCAAAATGACGCCGATATCCGCCGTTTTCTGCCGCTGCTCAGCGACGAAGGCCGCAACGACGCCCGCTGGCGCTACTGGCACCTGAGGGTCAATGGCCGGGACGATACCATGCTCGAAGCGCTCAGCAAAGAGCGTAATTTCTATGGTTTCTGGGCCGCCGCCGAACTCGGTGTCGCCCCTAACCTGGCGCATGTGCCGACTCAATCCCAGGCGCAAATGCAGGCAAGACTCGCCGATGACAAGGCGCTGGCGCGGGTATCTGAATTGCTGGCGCTGGATAAACTGGTCGATGCCCGCATCGAATGGAGCCAAATGCTCGCCCGCCACAACAAGCAGATGCGCGCCCAGTACGGCGTCTACGCTCAGGAGCAAGGTTGGGACGCGCTGGCGGTTGAAGCCAGTATTCAAGCCAGGCTATGGAATGATATGGAGATGCGCTTTCCCTATGCAGCAGACCCTTTCTTTACCCGGGCAGGCAAAGACTTCAAGGTCAATGTCAATGAAATTCGCGCAATCTCCCGCCGCGAAAGCGCCTTCTACCCCTATGCGACTTCGTCAGTGGGCGCCAGAGGCCTGATGCAGCTGATGCCGGCCACCGCCAAGCAAACCGCAAAAGAGTTCAAACTGGCGTTCAACGGCAGTCGCAGTCTGTACGACCCGGCCATCAATGTGCCACTCGGTAGCGCCTACTACACCAAGCTGCTGGAACAGTTCGACAACAACCGGGTGCTGGCCGTTGCCGCTTACAATGCCGGCCCTCACAGGGTAAAGCGGTGGTTGAAGCAGAGCGATGGCAAACTGGATGTGATGAGCTTTATCGAAACCATCCCCTTCAGCGAAACCCGCTCCTATGTGCAGGCCGTATTCACCTACCGGCAGATTTATGAGCTGCGTCAACAACAGGCGCTGCCACAATTCAGTGAAACAGAGCTTGGCCGCCGCTATTGAAGCGGCGGTGAATTGGCACTAAGTCAATTTCCCAACGCTTTGATATTAAAGCGCTTGTTCCTCGCTGTATTTTTCAGCGCTCGGTACTTTAGTGGGGTAAATGGGCTTGTTATCCCACGGCTATAATGGGAATAATTAGCATTCATTTAGCTAACTCCGTTGATGACTGCATGGATCTTTCTCCTCCGCGGCACATTGCCTGCGAATATCAACCACTTGTTTGCCCCAGGGCCCTGACCATTCAGGGCTATGAGGCCCTGGCCCGCTTTTACAATCAAGAGGGAAAGGCGCTGGCGCCCAATCTGGTATTCGACTGGCTGCACAGAGACAGCCGCGCCCTGGCGGCGGTAGAACTGCAAGCCAAGCTGTTGCAACTCAATCAGGCGCCTAAAACGCCAAGGCTGCACCTGAATCTGGATCCCCACGCGCTGGACAGCACCAACTGTCAATGCATGATGCAGGCGCTGGACAAATATCAGCAGCAAACCGGAGGCTTGACGGTAGAGCTGATAGAAAACACCTGTGTCAATGACGCCGATAAGGCCCAGGCACTACTCAAGGAACTGCACCGCCGCGGGATTACCGTGGCGCTCGATGATGTCGGTGCTCCCCATGCCATGGTGTCGCTGCAACTGCTGACCGCCATCGACTGCATCAAGCTCGACCGTCACTGGCTGAGTGCCATCAAGGCACCGCTCATGGCTAAGCTTTTGGAAAATCTGCTTAATTTTGCCAAGTCCTGCCAAAAAATAACTATACTCGAAGGAATTGAAACCGAGCAGCACCTGTCTCAGGCACTGGCTTTGGATGTGGATTTAGTGCAAGGTTTCTATTTCAGACCTCAGTTCATCCAGACAGAGCCAGAACTGATTTCAGTGACCATCTAACAAGGAAGCCAATGTGTCCAAGAGCCAGATAACCCAGGTACTGCAGCAACTCGAGCAAGTTTTGATAGGCAAGCCCAGGGTAATACGGCTGGCACTGGCCTGTTTACTGGCCCGCGGCCACCTGCTGATTGAAGATCTGCCGGGCATGGGCAAAACCAGTTTATCCCACGCACTGGCGCAAACCTTAGGCCTGAGTTATCAGCGGGTTCAGTTTACCAGCGACATGCTGCCGGCGGATATTCTCGGGGTTTCCATCTTCGATAAGCAGCAATCTGAGTTTGTATTCCACCCCGGCCCCATCTTCAAACAGATGGTGCTGGCCGACGAAATCAACCGCGCCAGCCCCAAGACCCAGAGTGCCTTACTCGAGGCGATGGCAGAGCGGCAGATCACTGTCGACGGTGTGACCCACAGGCTGCCGCATCCTTTTTTTGTGGTCGCCACCCAAAACCCCACCGACCAATCAGGCACCTTTCCACTGCCGGAATCCCAGCTGGACCGCTTCATGATGCGCCTCTCCATTGGTTATCCCAACCAGGACGCCGAGTTGGCCATGCTCAAAGGGCAAGAGCGCACTCAGCCCCTGCCCCAGTGTCTGAGTGCGCTCGAGCTGGATCAACTGCAGCAGGAGTGCGAGCAGGTGGCCGCTTCCGACGCCCTGCTTAACTATATTCTGGCGCTGGTGGAAGCTTCCCGCAGCCAAAACGAAGGCTATGGCCTTTCCCCCAGAGCCACCAAGGCGCTGCTGGCGGCTGCCAAGGCCTGGGCCTATATCCAGGGGCGTCAATATCTGGTGCCCGAAGATGTGCAAGCAGTGTTTGGCGCCGTTGCCGAGCACCGCCTGCGGCATTCGAGCCAACTTCAGGGCGAGCAGTTATCGGCCAAGTTACTCGGCACCATTAATCCCATTCGGTAACAATGAGATGGCCTCTGTGACCTCCCTCTTCTCTGCCCGGTTCAACCGCTGGTTGTCAAGGCGTATTCCCGCCGCCAAAGAGCAACGTTTGAGCCACAGAAGCATCTTTATTCTTCCCAGCGGCTTCGGCGTTATCTGGCTGGCGCTGGTACTGCTGCTGTTTCTGTTCGGCACCAACTATCAAAACAACCTGGTGATCGGCCTGGCCATAGTATTGGCCAGCGTGTTTCACACCTGCATCATTCACAGTTACCGCAACCTGGCGGGACTGAGACTCAGTGCCCGTAAGCCTCCCCAAGCCTACGCCGGCGACAGCCTCTCCTTCCCTGTGACCGTCAGCGCCGACAGAAGCCTTTTTCGGCTCGGTTTCAGCTACCCGGGAGAGCGGCAAGTCTTTGTTTCCTGTGTCGATAACCAGGAGCAGACGGCTTTGGTGCCCATGCAGCCAAGGCCCAGAGGCCTTTGGCATCCAGGTAGACTCAAGGTGGAGTCCTGCTACCCTCTGGGGCTCTGCCGCGCCTGGTCTCATCTGGATCTCGACACCAGTCAATGGGTGTTTCCAGCGCCTGTGGTCAGCACACCTAAACTGGGGCGCAGTGAACACGTCCCCGAATCCCAAGACAGTGGCGAGTGGCTCAGCGGCGTCGATGAATACGCCGGTCTTAAGAGCTATGTTCCGGGTGAATCGCTCAAACAGGTGGCCTGGAAACAGTGGGCTCAGGGCCGAGGCATGCTCAGCAAGGAGTTTGCCGAGCCTCAGGGGGCGCCCTTGTGGCTGGAGCTTGATCGCAAGTTAACCGGCGATGAGTTGGAAAAGCGCCTGGGTGAGCTGAGTTATCAGGTCAATCAACTGGCCCATTCAGGCCAAACCTGGGGGCTTAAGTTAGCGGGCAGAACCATAGCGCCTTCTCAAGGCGAACCTCAGCGTCAGGAATGCCTCAAAGCCCTGGCGCTCTATCCGGCCAAGGCTGAAGGTACCGGCCGATGAAAACCGCTCGCTTGAAAGCCGCACTCAAGGAAACCTCGGAGGAGATCATCACCCGCCGCACCTTGCTTTGGCTGCTGATCACCAACCTGGCAGTGCTGGCGCCGCTTGCAGGCAAAATCACCTTGGGAACCCTGGGGATCTGCGCCATCTGTTTTGTCTGGCGCTTGGGGATCTATCTTGGCAAGGTCGCTAGGCCCCCCAGAGTGCTGGTGACTGTGCTGGCCATTGCTGCGGCGCTGACGTTGGCGCTGGTGAGTCGCGAACTTGGCCTGCTCAATGCCCTGGTCAACTTGTTGATCCTCGGCTATTCCCTCAAATATATCGAAATGCGCAGTCGCCGCGATGTCAAAGCCGTGGTACTGGTGGGCTACTTTCTTATCGCCCTCACCTTTATCGACCATCAGCAGATGCTCGACACCCTGCAACTCTCGCTGGTGGCGGCGCTCAACACCTGTGTGTTGGCAAGCCTCTACCACGAACAGGCCTCGTTCAATCGCCAGATCAAGCTAACCCTGGTGCTGCTGGCACAGAGTCTGCCGCTGGCACTGCTGCTTTTTGTAGTGCTGCCGCGTTTCAGTCCGCTTTGGATGGTGCCGCAGATGAAAAGCAGTACCACAGGTCTGTCCGATGAGCTTAGCTTTGGTGATATCTCGCGCCTGACCAAATCCAGCGAGTTGGCATTTCGCGCCAGTTTCAAGGGCCAGATACCGGCTCCGGAAGACAGGTATTGGCGCGCACTGGTATTGGAAGAATATGACGGCAAACGCTGGCAGCAGTCGCGGGGAATAAAGGCGCTGCAGCAAGACAGCTTTATAATGAATCGCCGCCCCGAACCCGGCGCCCCCAAAGGGCCTTTTATCGATTACAGCATCATAGCCGAGCCGAGCGGCCAGCATTGGCTGTTCGGCTTGGATCTCGCCTACAGCATGGATCCACGCCTGGTGAATCTGCCGGACTTTCGCCTCTATGCCATAAGGCCGGTAGAACAAAGGTTGCAATACCGGGTGATGAGCTATCCTGATGCCCCCCTGGATAACCGCTTGAGAGCGCCGCTGCGGCAGCTCAATCTGAGCCTCCCCGATGGAATCAACCCCCGCAGCCGCAAACTTGCCGCCGATTTTGCCCGCCGTTATCCGCAAGCCGAACAGCGCTTGACGGCCATGATGCAGTATTTCAACAGTCAGCCCTTTTTCTACACCCTGACGCCCCCGCCGGTGGGGCCGCAGCAACTGGACGACTTTTTGTTTGAAAATCGCGCCGGGTTCTGCGTTCACTACGCCTCGGCATTCACCTTCATGGCCAGAGCCACCGGCTTGCCCGCCCGCATTGTCACCGGTTATCAGGGCGGCGAATACAACCCGCAGGCCGGTTATCTCAGCGTGTATCAATATATGGCCCACGCCTGGAGTGAAGTCTATCTCGAAGGTAAAGGCTGGGTACGTTACGACCCCACCGCCATGATAGCGCCCGAACGAATTGAGCAGGGTTTCGACTCCCTGTTCAGCCCTGAAGAAAGCTATCTTTCCGAACTGCCGTTTGCCGGGGTGCGGGCCAGCGACTGGTACAACAGCCTGAGACTCAGGCTCGCCAGCCTGGATTACTACTGGAGCGTCTGGGTACTGGGTTTTGACAACGCGCGCCAGCAAGAAGTGCTCTCCAAACTGCTGGGGGAAGTGAGTATCGGCCGTCTGGCAGCCTTGGTCCTCGGGGTGATGGCCCTTACCTTTATCGTCATTTTGTTCACCACTGGCCTGCTGCGGCTTAAAAGAGGCCCGGACAACATCAACCGTCACTATCTCAAGGTATGCCGCCAGGCTGCCAGGCTCGGACTGCCAAGGCAGACTTCCCTGGGGCCTGTGAATTACGCCGCGGCGCTTGCCGCGCGCTGGCCGGCGCTGACAGAGGAGATAGAAAGCTGGACCTCACTCTATATTCAGCTCAAGTATCAAGACGCTTCCAAGGAGTCGGCAACGCTCAAACGCCGCTTTATCCGCCAGTCCCGCGCTTTGTGGTTCAAACTGCTGAAACAAGATTTGCAACCCGATAAATCAAGCACCTAGAATAGAGCACCAAAGCAATAAACGGCTCAAAGCCAGGTAACCTTGCTGCCTATGTTTACTCTTATCCAGTCCAACAAGATGGAATTGCTGTCGGCCACCCTGGCAGACCGGCTTCGCGATGGCGTCCCTGGCATGTCGCCGCTTAGCTGTGAGCAAATTCTGGTGCAAAGCCCCGGCATGTCCACCTGGCTCCGCCTGGAGTTGGCGCGCCACAACGGCGTGGCAGCAGCGCAGGAGTTTCCGCTGCCGTCCAGCTTTATCTGGCAGCTCTGTTATCTGCTGCTCGATGACGTGCCCAAGGAAAACCCCTTTACCAAGGCGGCGATGACCTGGAAACTGATGGCACTGTTGCCCTCCCTTCTGGATAGAGACAATTTTGCACCGCTCAGACATTATCTGGGCGACGATGTCGAGCTCAAACTGTTTCAACTCAGCGGCCGTATCGCCGATATTTTCGATCAATATCTGGTATACCGTCCGGAATGGATCCTCGGCTGGGAGCAAAATGAATCTCCGCTGGAGATAGCGCCGCAGCACGCCTGGCAACCCGAGCTTTGGCGCGAGTTGGTGCGTTACAACAATCAGGAGTTGCAACAGAGCCATTACCACAGGGCCAATCTGCACCAGGCGCTGATAGAAACGCTGACAGGCAGCAATCATGCCTTGGAAGGCCTACCGCCCAGATTGTTCGTGTTCGGGATCTCCTCGATGGCGCCACAAACCCTGGATGTACTCTATGCGCTCGCCAGTCGCATCGAGGTAGTGATGCTGAGCCTCAGCCCCTGTCGTCACTATTGGGGCGATATCATAGAGCCCAGGGCGCGAGCGCGAATGGCGCTGGCTTTTGAGGGCAAGAAACAGTTGCCCGAGCTCTGGGAAGACAAGCTGGAAGTCGGTAATCCCATTCTGGCCAATAACGGCCGTCTCGGCCGCGAGCTGCTGGATATGGTGCTGGAGCTGCCTCCCGAGCGGCTGGAACTGGAAGAGCTGTTTCACCCAGGCAACACAGATACCCTGCTCGGCGGCATTCAAAATGACATTCTGGAGATGGAAACCTTAGGCGAGCCTCTGGGGCCGGATGTCAGCAAATACCTGAATATCGCCCGGCGCAGGCCCTTGGCCGCCACCGACGACTCCATCACACTGCGAAGCTGTCACAGCCCGCTGCGGGAAGTGGAAACCTTGCACGATCATCTGTTGCATCGCCTGCGCAGCGCCCCTTCGCTGGCCGCCAAGGATATCATGGTGATGCTGCCCGATGTGGCCACCTACGCCCCCTATATCGATGCGGTGTTTTCCGCCAAGAGCGGCGATCATTTCATCCCCTATGCCATAGCCGATCGCGGCGCGGCCCAGGAATCCCCCTTAATTGCCGGTTTTCTCAACCTGCTGGCGCTGGACAAGAGCCGCTTTGGCCTGACAGACATCATCAGTATTCTCGAAGTACCTGCTGTGCTGGCCCGCTTTGGCATAGCCCAGGAGGAGCTGGAGCAGCTCAAGGGCTGGCTCAAGGCCGCCGGTATTCGCTGGGGCCGCGACAGTCACAACCGCGAAGAGCTTGGCTTGCCCGGGTTTGACAAACACTCCTGGGCCTTTGGGATCCGCCGCATGCTGCTGGGCTATGCCCTGGGCGATGATGCCGAACTGTATCAGGGCGATCTGCCGCTGGCCGGTATTGAAGGTCAGTCGGCGCAGGCGCTCGGCAAGCTGTTGAATTTTATTGAAGAGCTCGATGACTTCAGGGAAGAGCTCAAGCAGCAAACCCCGCCGGAAGAGCGGGTGGCGCAGCTTAACGCCCTGCTCGATGCCTTTTATCTGGCCCAGGAAGACGATGCCAGGGAAGAGATCAACGACATTCGCCAGGCTATAGACAGATTCGCCGAAGAGCTGCGACTGTCGGGCTTTAGCGGGGTATTGCCGCTGACAGTGGTTTGGCAATGGTTCAACTCAACCTTGAGTGAGTCCAGGGTCGGTCAGCGTTATCTCGCTGGCAGCGTCAACTTCTGTACCCTGATGCCGATGCGATCCATCCCCTTCCGCCAGATGTGTTTGCTGGGAATGAATGATGGCGTCTACCCCAGGGTGCAACATCCTGTGGGGTTCGATCTCACCGCCCATGAAAAACCAAGACGTGGCGACCGCTCAAGACGCCTGGATGACAGATACCTGTTTCTCGAAGCCTTGCTGTCGGCCCGGGATCAGCTCTATATCAGTTACATAGGCCACAGCGAGCGCGATAACAGTGAACGTATTCCCTCCATGCTGGTATCGGAATTGCTGGAATACATTCAGCTGTGTTACCGCCCTGACGAGGCGCAATTTACGCCGCCCGCAGTGCCCACAGATGCCGATGAGATAGCCGCCCTTGGCGATCTGGCGGCCGATGCGCTGATGCAGCGCCTCATCATTCAGCAACCGCTGCAGCCCTTCGACGCCCGGCTCTACAAAGACAGCGAGCTGCCCGGCAGTTTTGCAACCCAGTGGTGCCCCCGGGAGATGTTTGCCGCCCAAAGCCCGGCGCCTTTTATTGAGCATGAGCTGGGCGAGGAAACCGCCCTCAAGGAGCCGGAGCTGGAACTCTCGGCGCTGATCCGCTTTTTCCGCAACCCGGCGCAGTATTTCTGCCAGCGGGTGCTGCAGCTGGACTTGAGGCTGGATATCGACAGTCAGGACAATGATGAGCCCTTTGAGCTCAACGCCCTGCAACGCTATCAGCTGCAGCTGCTGATGATGCAGGATGCGCTGGAAGACGAGCGCGGAGAGCTGGATGAAACCCTGCTCGACAAGCTCAAGGCCGAAGGTCTGCTGCCGATGGCGCCGTTTGACGATCTGCTGCTGGATCAATACCGCCGCGATATCGCCCCGGCGGTGGAGCGTACCCGTTTTCTTCGCGCCGAATTGCCCAAGCCGGATGCCGTTGAAATAGCGCTCAAGCTCGAGGTCAATGGCCGCAAACTGCTGCTCTGTGGCCGTATCGAAGACTGCTACCCCAAGGGGCTGGTCAACTTAAGGCCGGGTACCACCAAGCCCAAGGATCTGTTGAGCCTCTATATTCGCCATCTGTGCCTCAATGCCAGCGGCATTCACAGGCACAGCTATCTGCTGGATGCCGGTCACTTCCACGCCATGGCGCCGCTCAAGGCCGAGTCCGCCAAGGCCCTGCTGGGTCAGTTGGCCGCCTTGTTTGAGCTGGGGCAACATAGGCCACTGCCCTTTATGGCGCAAACCTCCATGGCGTACTTCAGCGCCGAGGTAGAAGATGGCTTACCTGTTGACACTGAACATCAGCTGCGGCTTGCTGAGGCCGAGAGCGCCTGGTTGGATGATGCCGGGTTCGGTGACGGCCAGGATCCCCATAACGCCCGCCTGTTCCGCTTTCCGGATGACTTTGGTTTAACCCTTGATGACAACGCCTATGCTGGCACTGCGGCAGATTTTGGACCCAAAGCTGGTGAACCTAAGTTAAGTGAAGATGAGTTGAGTGAAAATGAGTTTACGCTGAGCAACATGAGTGCGGGGTTGCCGGACGGTTGGCAACTCAGACTCCAGCAGAGCCTGAGTTTCCCGGCGTTGGCCCAGGGGATTTTGGCGCCGCTCATCAGCCTTTACCACAAAGACAAACTGGCCGCCCTGGCCGATTTTACCCAGATGGGACAGGAATAATATGCAAGCACTGGAGCCATTGAGTTTACCGCTGAGCGGCCGGCGCCTGATTGAGGCCAGTGCCGGAACCGGCAAGACCTACACCATTTCCGGCCTCTATCTACGCTTATTGCTGGGTGATTTTGAGCGCCCGGGCCTCGGTTGTGAGCAGATCCTGGTGGTCACCTTTACCAACGCCGCCACCGAAGAGCTGCGCGACAGAATACGCAAAAGGATCCGCAACTGTTATCAGCGCTTTATCGGCTTAAGCGTCAAAGACGATTTTATCGAGCAGCTTTATCAGCGCTGCCCGCCAACGCAGCGTGCAACCGCCCTCAAGCAGCTGGATCTGGCGCTCAAGAGCCTGGATGAAGCCGCCATTTTTACCATTCACGGCTTTTGCCAGCGGATCCTCTCGGATATGGCCTTTGAGTCGGCGCTGCTGTTCGAGTCGGAATTTACCCTGGATGACAGTGAATATCTGCGCCAGAGTGTGCGCGATTTCTGGCGCCATGTCTGTTATCGGCTGCCAACAGCGCTGGCGACCGCGATAGCCGCCCATTATGCCACTCCGGATGCGCTGGGGCGCGAATTGAGACCGCTGCTCGGCGCCAGTCAAGCTAGCGCCAACCGCGACCCGGGGAAATTCGACCAATATGCCGAGCAGTTGCAGACTCAGCTCGCAAGGCTACGACTGAGCTGGCCAAGAGAAAGGGACGCCACCGAGGCCCTGCTCCACAGCCTGCCGCTCAACGGCACCAGCTATGGCAAGCAGGCCGATGGCTACCCCAAGCTCACGGCCATGCTGGAGCAGATGGACAACTGGGCCAAGTATCATCAGGGGCTGCCGACCCCGAAACTCCTGGACAGCCTGGCTCTCGGGTCACTGAAACTGAGAAAAGGCGGCGAAATCCCTACAGCACAACAAGCGCCGCTACTGGCGCAGATAGAAGCGCTCAGAGACAGTGTAGACTCGCTTATTCCGGCATTTCTCTATCAGGCAAGAACCCAGATAGCCGAGCGTTTTGCCGAGCTCAAGGCCGAGCGCAACCTGCTGAGCCCGGACGATCTGCTGCTCACCCTGGCCAAGGCCATAGGCGGCCTGACCCAGACGGCGCCGGATAGCGGCCTTGCCATCGGCGAGCAGCTCAAGCAGGAGATAGGCAAACGCTTCCCGGTGGCGCTTATCGACGAATTTCAGGATACGGATCCGCTGCAGTTTGCAATTTTCTCCGGCATCTACCCGGCGCAATTGCCACAGCAGGATGCGGATGCCGGCGCCCAGCCCAAGCCTGAGCCAGAGCCAAGTCGCACTCTGTTGATGATAGGCGATCCCAAGCAGGCGATTTACGCCTTTCGCGGCGCCGATATCTATACCTATATTGAGGCCAGGCGCAATACCGCCGATCACTATAATCTGGACACCAACTACCGCTCGGCCTGCAACATGATTGCAGCAGTCAACCGCCTGTTTGCCAACCGCAGCGATCCTTTTATCAGCGACGCCATCCCGTTCGAGCCGGTCAAGGCCAAGGACGCAGGCAGCAAACAGCTGCTCGCGCCCGGTGCAGACTCGGCGGCGCTGCAGCTCAGGCTGCTCAAGGAAGATCCGGACAAGGGCCTAAACAAGACCCAGGCCCGTAAACTGCTGGCCGAAGATGCTGCTGCCGAAATCGTGCGCCTGCTCAATGCCGCCAACCGCGGCGAGTGCCGCCTCACCGGCAGTGAGCAGCCGCTGCGCGCCCGGGATATCGCCATTTTGGTGCGCGATAGAAATGAAGCCGCCGTCATGCAACAAACACTCAATAGCCGCCAGATCGGCGCCGTGTTCCTCAGCCGCGACTCGGTAATGGTCACTGAGGAAGCGCGGGAAATCGCCCTTATCCTTAAAGCGCTCGCCAGCCCCAGGGATGAACGGGCGATTCGCTCGGCACTGGCCTGCCGCTTGCTGGGCTTCAGCGCCAATAAGATCCATGAGTTCAACCAATCTGAGACACTGCGCGCCGAGGTGCTCGATACCTTCATGTCGCTGCATGAGCTCTGGAGCCGCCGCGGCATCATGCCGGCACTGCTCAATCTCGCTGATCACTGGCAGCTGCTGGAACGGCTTGGCCGAGAGGCCAACGCCGAGCGGCGTCTCACCGATTTTCGTCATCTGGCGGAACTGCTACAGCAAAAATCTACCGAGCTCGAAGGCATGAGCGCCCTGGTCAACTGGTTTGAGCAGGAACTGCTCTCCGGCCAGAGCCGTGAAGAGCAGCAACTGAGGCTCGCCAGCGAGCAAAACCTGGTGCAGATAGTCACCATCCATAAGAGTAAGGGGCTGGAATATCCTGTGTGCTTCATCCCCTTTGTCAGCCTGGCCCGCGACGGCAGTCGCCGCCCCTCGCCCATGCTGTACCACAAAGACAATCAATTAGTCTGGGATCTGGACGCCAGTGACGAAGGCTGGGAAGCCTGTAAACGCGAGACGCTGGCCGAAGATCTGCGCCTCTTGTATGTGGCGCTGACCCGGCCCATATATCGCTGTTATCTGGGGCTGGCCAACCACTGCCGCATGAACAAGACGGGCATCAACAGCTTTTTGAAAGACACAGCCATAGGCTATCTGCTCGGCATTGAAGACAAGGACTGTGACGGCGACAGGTTGCAAAGCGCCGCCGCATCCCTTGTTTGCGAGGCCATCTCCTTGACCGAGATGGGCGATGCAGACCCAAGTTGCCTTCAAGGCATTGAAAACCATTCCCAAAGCCCACTTTGTGCCCAGGTGCCGGCGGCGCGTCAAGGCGCGCCCTGGCGGGTCGGCAGCTATTCCGGCCTGGTCAAACATCTGCCCCACGAGCGGGTGTTGCCGGGCGCCGGTGATGAGGAGTTTGAAATCGAGCCGGCCTCTGTCTATGAACCACAGGATGTCTTACAAGCCAACCGCTTCAGCTTCGAGCGCGGCGCCAATGCCGGTTCTTTTATGCACCTGGTGCTGGAGAAAATCGACTTTACCCAGGCCGAGGAGGAACTCTTGCTGCATCTGCCCCAGGCGATGCAGCAATACGGCATCGACAGCGATTGGCAAGATGTGCTTTATGACTGGTATCGGGATCTGCTTAACGCCGACATCGCTCTGCCTCAGGGGCAGAGTCTGCGCCTTGGCGACCTCAGCAAGCGCCAAAAGCTGGTGGAGATGGAGTTTTATCTGCCCCTTGGCGGCGATACCCAGCTTATCGATACCGAGCTCAGTCGCTTGCTGGCCAAACATGGTTATGGCGGTGAACTGCGCTTCGATGCCTTCAAGGGCATGCTCAAGGGGTTTATCGATCTCACCTTTGAATATCAGGGCCGTTTCTATATTGCCGATTATAAATCCAACCACTTGGGGGACGATTTCAGCGATTACCGCCAGGACAAGATGGCCGCCGCTATCAGCGAGCACCGATACGATCTCCAGTACCTGCTCTACAGCCTGGCGCTGCACAGATACCTGAGCCTCAAACTGCCGGACTATTGTTATCAAAGCCATTTCGGCGGCTGCTGTTATCTGTTTTTACGGGGCATGTCAGCGGCTCATCCCGGCGCCGGGGTGTTTGTGGACAGGCCGGATGAAGCGGTGATCCTGGCCTTGGATGCCTTACTCAAGGGCGAATCGCCCTCGAGCACCCCTCAGTTGGAGTTGAGTCTATGACAGATAGCCCATCAATACTGCAAAGCAGCCAAGCTGTTACTGCGCTGCTCAAGCAATGGGAAGAGCAGCGGCTGCTGACGGCGCTCGACCGCCACTTTGCGCTGCAGATGGCCGCCATTCACCAAGAGCCATCGCCGCTATTTCTGTTGCTGTGCGCCCTGCTGAGCCGCCAGTTATCATCGCAGCACGCCTGCCTGCCACTGGGGAGCATAGCGTTTGATAATCCGCTCGCAGAGCCCCACCCCAGTGTGCGCCTCAATACCGACCCGGCAAGCCTTGAGCTGGCGGTGGCCAATTTTGCCGCCGTCGGCGCCCCGGGTGAAGACAAACCCTTGATCCTCGACGCTGGCCGCCTCTACCTCAAACGCTATTATGATTTTGAGTGCCGGGTCGCCCGGCGCCTCACCGCCATGGCCGTCACTGAATACCCCGCTACCGACGAAGTGCGGCGCGCGCTCGATTGCCTGTTTTTGCCGCCAGTCAGCCATACTAGCCAAGCGACTAATGGTGCAGCTGAAGCCGATAGTGAAGCTCAAACTGATGGTGAAACTCAAACTGATAGTGAAAATTCCGGCAAACGCGATTGGCAAAAAGTCGCCACCGCCACCGCCTATTGTCGCCAGTTGGCGGTGATCACCGGTGGTCCGGGCACAGGCAAGACCACCACAGTCACCAAGCTGCTGATGCTCCTGTGTCTCGGCAATGAGATGAACATACGTCTGGTGGCCCCCACGGGTAAAGCCGCTGCGCGCCTGACCGAATCGATAAAGGCCTCCAAACAGCGCCTGGCCAAAGAACTTCTTCCCTTTGCCGCCGAGCTTGACCTTGGCGCCATAGACAAGATCCCCGAAGAAGCCGCCACTGTGCATCGCCTGCTGGGGGTGATCCCCGGCTCGCACAAATTCCGTCACCACCAAGACAACCCGCTGCATCTGGATCTGCTGATTGTCGATGAAGCCTCCATGGTGGACTTGCCTATGATGGACCGGCTGCTCGATGCCCTGCCCGCCAATGCCAGATTGATACTGCTCGGGGATCAGGATCAACTGGCCTCGGTGGAAGCCGGCGCCGTGCTCGCCGATATCTGCGCCGGTCTGCGCCACCAGCAGGACTGGCGCATGCGTTACAGCGCCGAGTTTGCCGCAACCCTGACAAGGCTCACCGGCTTTGACCTCAGCGATTGCATCAATCTCGCCCCCGGCATAGGCAACAATCTTTGTATGCTGCGTCACAGCCACAGATTCCGCGGCGATGCCGGCATAGGCGTGCTGGCCAAGGCGGTCAACCTCAGTGATGGCGCCGCGATAACTGCGGCCTGGAATGGCGGTTATCAGGAGCTTGAGTGGCTGGAAATCGGTAAACAGCAGCAGGGGCTGGCTCAGCTTCTCAGCCAGGCCTGTGAGCACTACCGCGACTATCTGGAAGTGGTGCACAGGCCGGACATTGGCGCCGAGGAGATCATCGCCCGTTACAACCGCTTTCGACTGCTGTGCGCCACCCGTGGCGGCGATTTCGGTGTCGAGGGGATCAATCGGCAACTGACGCAAGTGCTGAAACAGGCCGGATTGATCGCCCCGCAGCAGGAGTTTTATCCGGGCCGGCCGCTGATCATCCAAAGCAACGATTACAACCTGGGGCTGTTTAACGGCGATATCGGCGTTATTCTGCCCGACCGAGACAGCAACAGGCTGCTGGCGCACTTTATTCAGGCCGACGGCAGTGTGCTCAAGGTGTTGCCGGCGCGTCTTCCCGGCCACGAGACCTGTTTTGCCATGACAGTGCACAAGTCCCAGGGCAGTGAATTTGATTCTGTGGCCTTGGTGTTGCCGCCAAGCCCGAGTCCGGCGCAGCTGCAACTGCTCACCAAGGAGCTGATCTACACCGCCATTACCCGCGCCAAACAACATTTTTGCTGCTTGGGTAACAGCTCAGTGTTTGACGGCGCCTGTCGTCGCCTCACGCGCCGGGCCTCGGGGCTGGCCGATAGGCTGTGGCAGTGATTGTGGCAGAGATTATGGCTATGGCAGAAACTATGACTGTGGCCATGACTATAACGAAAACAGCAACCGAGCCAGATGCCATACGGCCCGTTTCGCTCTGGCGGCAAAATAACCAGATGAGAGCCAGCGTCAGCTGCCGTTATACTCAAGGCCTGTCTAAGCAGGCATAATATCGGCCAAGGTTATTTATCAGGCCGCTCAGTCAGGAGAATTCATGAGCAAAACCCATATCTTGTTACTCTGTGGCGGCGGGGCCGCCGAGCACAGTATCTCTTTGATGTCGGCTGACTATATCGAAAGCTGCCTGGCAAATATTCCCGACATGGAAGTGCTCAGGTTGGAGCTGGACGCCGCCGGCCACTACCACACCAAGCAGGGCCAGGTTTGCGAGCTGACCAATCGCCGTGAAGTGCGCTTCGATGAGGCCGAGCCCAGCTGGCCGGTGGACTATGTGATCCCCTGTATTCACGGCTATCCGGGCGAGACCGGCGATATTCAGTCCTATTTCAATCTGATCAACCTGCCCTATTTCGGTTGCGGCTCCGAACCCAGCAGCAACTGCTTCAACAAGGTCACGGCCAAGATGTGGTTCAGTGCGCTCGGCATCCCCAATACCCCTTATCTGTTTCTCAGCGAAGCCGGTGAAGCGGCCAACACCCGCTGCCGTGAGGCCTTGAATGAATGGGGCTCACTGTTTATCAAGGCGGCATCCCAAGGGTCATCCGTCGGCTGCTACCGGGTGGACAACGGCGATGATATCCCCTCGGTGCTGGAGCAGGCCTTCAGTTACTCCCCCTACGTGGTGGTGGAAAAGACCATCAAAGCCAGGGAGCTGGAAGTGGCCGTATATGAATACCAGGGTGAAGTGATTGCCACAGTGCCGGGTGAAATCATCTGCGCCAACAACACCTTTTACAGCTTCGATGAGAAGTATGATGCCAAGAGCAAGGCGGTGACCAAGGTCGAGGCCGAGTTGAGCCAAGCGCAAATCGATACCATACGCGATTATGCCATTCGCGCCTTTAAGGGCATGAAGCTGTCCCACCTGTCGCGTATCGACTTCTTCCTTACCGATGAAGGCGAGATACTGCTCAACGAGATCAATACCTTCCCGGGCATGACGCCCATCTCCATGTTTCCCAAGATGCTCAGCAACAATGGCCATGATGTCAGCGAGTGGCTGGTGAGTAACATAAGACGCCAGCTGAGCGAACCGCTCAAGTAAAGCACCAGTAAAGTTCCAGGTTGAACCAAGCACCAACCGGACTGAAACAAACGCAAAACCACACCCGCCACTCGCGCGGGTGTTCTTTATCCTGCTAAGCTGACAATAGGTGTGACGGCATGCAGGAGATCTTATGTTCAGTGCGATAGATATAGATCATCTGGTGTTGATCTGCAGCAGTCTGGAAACCAGCGAAGCATTCTACACCCAAGTGCTGGGGGCTCGGTTCGAGCGGCGGCTCGACGCCCCTAGCCTGCTGCAACTGAGATTCGGCGGTGCCCTTATCGATCTGGTGCCAAGAAGCGATCAACCCGCAGGCCTCAATATGGCGCACTTCTGCCTCAATATTGCCGCCAAGGATGAAGCCTCAGTGCTGCAACACCTGGAGCAACACGGCGTGCACCATGAAGGCTTTTCGGAAAAATATGGCGCCCGGGGATACAGCCGCTCTATCTATATTTACGATCCGGACGGCAATCAAGTAGAACTTAAACTGCTGAGTCGGCAACAGCAGAGCGGCCAATAAGGCGTTGCTTAATCATGGATTTTTAATGGCGATTTAACAGATAAAAAAGCGCGCCGGGAAAGTTCGGCGCGCTTTTTTATGAAGCAATAGGTTCTGCCCAGAGCTTTGGGCTCAGAAGCCTTCCACTCCCTGCATATCCGGCAGGTGGTGGGCTATCCCCTTGTGGCAGTCGATACAGGTCTTCTCACCGCTTGCCAGCGAGGTGGAGTGCATATTGGCCGCCCGCTGTGACTGACGGGTGAAGTCCATATACTGGAAGTTATGACAGTTTCGACACTCCAGCGAGTCGTTGGCCTTGAGTCTGGCCCACTCATGCTCGGCCAGTTCACGCCGCTTGGACTCGAACTTCTCCCGGGTATTGATGGTGCCGAACACCTTGCCCCACACCTCTTTTGAAGCCTGCATCTTACGGGCTATCTTGTCGGTCCAATTATGGGGAACGTGGCAGTCCGGACAGGTCGCCCGCACCCCGCTGCGGTTAGTGAAATGTATGGTGGTCTTCAGCTCCTGATAGACGTTGTTCTCCATTTCATGGCAACCGATACAAAAGGCCTCCTGGTTGGTGGCTTCCAAGGCAGTGTTGAAACCACCCCAGAAGATGATCCCGGCAACAAAGCCTCCCAGGGTCAGAAAACCCAGACTGAAGTGAACACTGGGCCGGTTCAGCACCCGCCATATCTGTTTCAGTTTCTCAAACATAGCGACTCCTAATGGCTGGATGGGTTCTCAGCCCCGGACTTGAGCAAGTGATCCATATCGACAAAGTCATTCTCCACCATCAATCTGGCGTCCAGTTGCGGCACATGGCACTGGGTACAGAAATAACGTCTGGGTGACAGCTCGGCCAGAAAGTTATTGTCTCTGTCCATATAGTGAGTCACGCTCACCATAGGCGCCTGCGATTCGCCGGTGCGACTGCGGGCATGACAGGACATGCACTTGTTGACCTTAAGATCCAGCTGATAGCCATCTATCTTGTGCGGTATAACCGGCGGCTGCATCGGGTAGTTACGGGTCTGTTTGATATCCGTATTTCTCACCTTCTGCATCACAGGCGGTGTCGGCTGGCTATTGAGCGGCGCCTGACGCAAAGTCGCCACCTTATCCTCGGGAATACCGGCGGCATTGACGGACAGCGCAGTCAGCAGTGCAGCAAAGGCCAACAGGGTATGATTCGATTTCATCTTCTTATCCTCCTCAGGCCTTCATCACTTTCACGGCACACTTCTTGAAATCGGTCTGCTTGGACAGCGGATCCGTGGCATCCAGAGTCACCTTGTTGATCAACTGACTGGCATCGAACCAGGGGACAAACACCAAACCCACCGGCGGCTTGTTGCGGCCGCGGGTTTCCACCCGGGTCAGTATCTCGCCGCGACGGGATACTACCTTGACCTCATCCCCTCGGCGCAGGCCGCGTTTCTTGGCATCATCCGGATGCATAAAGCACACGGCATCCGGGAAGGCGCGATACAGCTCAGGTACCCTCTGGGTCATGGAGCCTGAGTGCCAATGTTCCAGCACCCGCCCGGTAGAAAGCCAGAGATCATATTCGGCATCCGGGGATTCTGCCGCTGGCTCGTATGGCAGCGCGAAGATAACCGCCTTGCCGTCTTTTTTGCCGTAAAACTCAAAACCCTTGCCGGGTTTAACGTAGGGATCCGAGCCCTCACGGTAGCGCCAGAGGGTTTCTTTGCCGTCAACCACAGGCCAGCGTAAACCATGGGCCTGGTGGTACATTTCAAAGGGAGCCAAGTCGTGACCATGACCACGGCCAAAGGTGGCGTATTCCTCAAAAAGCCCTTTTTGCACATAGAAACCAAAGTGCTTGGCCTCGTCGTTCAGGTACTTGTTATCGCTTTCACTGAGAGGAAACTTGTCAACATTGCCGTTCTGGTACAGCACTTCATACAAGGTCTTGCCCTTGTATTCAGGATTGGCCGCCAACACAGCTTCGGACCAGACTTCGTCTGTGGTAAAGCGCTTGGAGAACTCCAGCAACTGCCAGAGATCAGAGCGCGACTGTCCGGGCGCTGACACCAACTGATGCCAGAACTGGGTACGGCGCTCGGCGTTACCATAGGCGCCCTCTTTCTCCACCCACATGGCGGTGGGTAGAATGAGATCCGCGGCCTGGGTGGTAACCGTTGGGTAAGCATCGGACACCACAATAAAGTTTTCCGGATTACGGTATCCTGGCAAGCCCTCTTCGTTGATATTGGGGCCGGCCTGCATATTGTTGTTCACCTGCACCCAGTAGCAGTTGAGATCGCCATCTTTCAGGCGCCGGTTCTGCTCTACCGCGTGGTAGCCGGGCTTGGGCGGAATGATCCCGGAAGGGATTTTCCAGATGGTCTCGGCAATCTTGCGGTGCTCTGGATTATTCACCACCAGATCTGCCGGCAAGCGATGGGAGAAGGTGCCCACCTCTCGCGCAGTACCACAGGCTGAAGGTTGACCTGTGAGTGAAAACGGACTGTTGCCGGGGGTGGCTATTTTGCCGGTCAGCAAATGGATATTGTAGATAAGGTTGTTACACCAAACCCCTCGGGTATGCTGGTTAAAGCCCATGGTCCAGAAGGAGGTCACCTTCACCTCGGGATCGGCGTAGAGTTTCGCCAGCTCCAGCAATTTATGCTCGGGTACGCCCGAGAGCTCGCTGACCTTCTCCAGACTGTAATCGGCGACAAAGGCCTTGAACTGATCAAAGTCCATCGGGGTAGATTCACCGGCGGTGGCCACGTTCTTGGCTTTTTGTTGCAACGGATGTGAGGGCCGCAGGCCATAGCCAATATCGGTTGTGCCTCTGCGGAAGTTCACATGCTTGTTGACGAAGTCCCAATTAACCTTGTCATTACTGATGATGTAGTTGGCGATATAGTTGAGTATGGCCAGGTCGGTTTGCGGCGTGAAGACAATCGGCAAGTCGGCCAAATCAAAGCTTCTGTGCTCGAAGGTGGACATCACAGAGACTTTTACATGGGGCGCGCTAAGGCGTCTGTCTGTGACCCGGCTCCAGAGGATTGGGTGCATCTCGGCCATGTTGGAGCCCCAAAGCACAAAGGCGTCGGCAGCTTCAATATCGTTGTAGCAGCCCATGGGCTCGTCCATGCCAAAGGTACGCATAAAACCGCCCACGGCCGAGGCCATACAGTGACGGGCGTTGGGATCGATATTGTTGGAGCCGAAACCCGCCTTCATCAGCTTGGAAGCGGCATAACCTTCCCAAACCGTCCACTGACCTGAACCAAACATGCCCACCGCCGTCGGCCCTTTGGTCTTGATGGTGTGCTTCCACTTCTCGGCCATAATGTCAAAGGCCTGATCCCAACTGATGGGGGTAAATTCACCGTGCTTGTCGTATTTGCCGTCTGTCATCCGCAGCATGGGAGTCTGCAGCCTGTCATGGCCATACATGATCTTCGACAGGAAGTAGCCTTTAATGCAGTTGAGGCCGCGGTTGACCTCACTGTTGGCATCGCCATGGGTCGCCACGACCCGGCCTTCGCGGGTGGCTACCATCACAGAGCAGCCAGTACCGCAAAAGCGGCACGGCGCCTTGTTCCAATCTAACTGGGTGTGTTCTGAACTGGTGATCAGGTTGCTGGCGGTGGCAGGTAAAGCCAATCCGGCGACCCCGGCTGCCGCCATGGCGGCATTGGCCTTCATGAATTCGCGTCTGTTCATTTTCATTGCTCTTCCTCTTCGAGCTGTTCACACTGGTGATACACCATAGCGGTGGAGATCACACCCTTGAGGGCATTGATCTTGTCCATGGTGGCGAGGATCGCCTGTTCGGTCGGGCCTTCCAGCACCACAACCAGCTTGCTTTCATCATTCACCGACAACTCGGCATTGCCGAATGACAGAATTTGCTGACGAACGCCGGCCATCTTGAGTGGCATCACCTGAAGGATCAGGCTGCTGACATGCAGTTCCCTACTCATCTCGTTCCCCTGTTTTAAGGACTCTCGTTATGCTTGAGTTAACCGGCTCCCGGTGGACCGGTTAAAATTTGGCTGAACCAGATGGCAAAGCCCAGACCGCTGACCAGTAAAACCGACAGCAGGGGTGCCAAAAAAACCGTCAGGAAGATAAATATCTTCAGCTCCAGACGTTTTTCATCAGTACTCGGTGTCTCGCTCATGGCTCCTCCCTAGGCGCTATGAAGATGGCTTGCTGCTGTGCTGTTCCAGGGCAACGGCCGCCAAGCCAGGCAGATTAAAGCCGCCTTTGAAATGCAACTTGTTTTTCGGTTTCAATCATAAAGGCAAAGTGTTAACAAACTGTATACCCCCAAGTTGGTAAACACCTGATGCCGTTGATCTGGATCATATAAATAGCTGGCAAAAGACGGATATCACAGCTTTCAACCGCCTCAATCGATTGTAATTTCGACATTTTCCGTTTTTAGCTATTCAGGCTTACATGAAATACAGCAAAGAAGTGGCTATTTCGCCAATAAAGAGCGGTCAAAAAACCAACGAAATGAGCAAAATATCCATTAGGGAGTAGAGCCCAGCCGGGGCAGGCTTTAAAGGCATAGATCGGCAATCAAGGACGAAACAGAATCCTGTTCTATGTCACAGAACTCAGTAAAAACAGTATCTTGCAGTTGCAGCGACCGGCGTGGAACCTTAGCATTATCATGCATTTTAGTTAAATCTTTTAATTTCAGGGCAGATTTCACACGCCTGATTGTACGTCGCCCAACCAAGGAGAGCCTTTAGTGAATCCCTTCCCCCACTCTGCTGTCACACTCCCCATTTTGCTCGGCCTGAGCCTGTCATTTTCCGTTGTCGCAGCAGACAAAACATCGAGCCTGCAATATCAGACCTGGGCCCAAACCGCCGAAGAACTGCAGCGGGAAGATATGCTTGAGAAAAACCCCGCCAGCGTCATCCTCTGGGCCGGCTCGGCTTATGCCAAGGAGTACCATAGCCCCAGAGGGCACCACTTTGCCGTCGCCGATGTCAGTCACAGTCTGCGCAGTGGTGTTAGCCCCAAGGCTGGTGAAACAGCCCTGTCGGCCAGCTGTTGGACCTGCAAGACGCCGGATGCGCCCAGGCTGATGAAAGAGCTGGGCGTCGAAGGCTTCTCGGCCAAGAGCTTTGCCGAGCAGGGTCCGGAAATCCAAAACCCTGTGTACTGTTCCGATTGCCATACCCAGGGCTCAGCTGAACTGACACTGCCAAGACCTCATGCCCAGGACGCCATGGCCAAAGTGCACAAACCCTTTGGTGAACAAAATCAGTCGATGCAGCAATCACAGGTTTGCGGCCAATGCCATGTCACTTATTACTTCCAGCCTGAGCGTCAGGACAAGGTCAATATCCCCTGGATCTTCGGCAACAGCGCCGATGAGATAGAAAAGTATTATGATGCCCGACAGTTTTTCGAGTGGGTGCACCCGGTATCGAGAACGCCGCTGGTGAAGGCGCGCCATCCCGAGTTTGAACATTGGAATCGCAGCGCCCACGCCAAGGCTGGTATCAGTTGTGTCACCTGTCATATGACCCAGAAAACCAGCGCCGACGGCAAATCTTTCACCAACCACAAGATAACCAACCATCTGCCGGACTTTGAAGCGGCCAAATGCAGCAGTTGTCACCAGAGTCAGCAGCAAATTACCCAGCTGATTACCGACAACAAGGCGCTGCTGGAAGCCAAGGCGCAGCAGTTGCAGGAACTGCTTATCAAGGCCCATTATGAAGCCGGCGCCGCCTGGAAGGCAGGGGCCCAATGGCAACAGATAGGCTATGCCATCATGGGGATACGACATGCACAGTGGCGCTGGGACTTTGCCATGTCATCCCACGGTATTCACGCCCACAACGCCAAAGAGGGTGAAGCCCTGCTGAACAAGGGCTTAGAGCAGATCCGCGCTGCCAGAGAGATATTGAGCAAGCTGAATGCCGACCTTGGCGTAACCCGAGTCGATTATCCGGACTACAGTACCAAGGCCAAGGCGCAGGCCGCCATAGGCGTAGAGCTGGAAAAACTGACCGAGGAGAAGCAAGCCTTTATCGAGACTGAAGTGAAAAAACATTGGTCCAAGGCTGCAAACTTCGGCTATTGAGCGGCAAGGTGAACAATAGCCGGGATGAGAGCCAAGCCTTAATCAAAACATGCAATTTTGATTGGAGAATAAGCGGCGTTCAACAATAGCCGCGGTGGGAAATATGGCCGTTTACCAGGCGGGCACCAGCAGGCACTGTATTGTTCTTGCTGTGCTCTGGGCCCGCCTGTTTTTTATCGGGTCCACTTTAGGAGCCAGCTGCAGCTGTCCAGTTAAAACTGCTGCAACTGGTTAAGGATGCGCTTTTCCGATATCGGATAGGCAGTGCCCAGACTCTGGGCAAAACAGCTGACCCTGTACTCTTCCAGCATCCAGCGCACCTCGGCCAGCGCCTCCGGTACCGCCTGGCTGCGCGGCACCTTGGCAAGCGCGGCCTTGAACTCTGTCTCGGCGTTGTGAATGCTGTGCAGATGCAAACGGTCACGGTTGGGATCCACCGGCAGCTTGTCCAGGCGCAGCTCAATCGCCTTGAGATAGCGGATCAGATCGCCAAGACGGCGCCAACCGGAAGCTTCAACAAATCCCTTGAACACCAGGGCGTCCAATTGGCTTTGAATATCACTCATGGCAAAGGCGATATCCAGGCTGATTTTGCCCTTGAGACGCTTACGGATCTTCTGGTGCAAAGTCAAAATCTGCTCCACCTTGAGGGCGATGGCCGCTGCGGTTTCATTGAGCTCGGCCCTGACTATCTCCTTGGCTTTGACAAAATCATCGGCGCTTCGGACATCCAACTGCTGCTCATCCAAAAGCTGCTGAATTGCCGCGGCAATAATGTCATCTATCAGTATCTGCACCTGGCCGAACGGATTGAAATACATCGCCAGTTTGGCCTTGTTGGGCAAGGCCTGCTGTAGATGTTTCACCGGCGATGGAATATTGATAAGCAGCAGCTTTCTCAGCCCTTGTCTGTGGTGGGAAAGCGCCTGCTGTTCGTCATCAAATAATTTGATGGAAACTGTATCGCCGGCATCCACCAAGGCGGGGAATGCCTTCACCTCATAGCTACCTTTGCGGCTTTGATATTCTTTCGGCAGGTCGCCAAAGCTCCATTCGGTCAGGGCGTTTTGCTCTATGCCCTTGTCGGCAACCTTGCGTATCGCTTGGTTCACCTGCCCCTGCAATGATGCTTTGAGGCTGTCGAGATCCCGGCTCTGGGCCAAGAGCTTGCCCTTATCGTCTTCCACCTTGAAGTTCATCTTCAGATGGTCGGCAATGGCGTTGAGATCGAAATCCTCCGGATTGACACGGGTGCCACTCATTCTCAGCAGCTGTTTGCACAGGGAGGGCAACAAAGGCTGGGCAAAAGGTTCCATCGCCTGCACACAGGCGCGGGCATAATCCGGCGCCGGCACAAAATTGCGCCGCAGCGGTTTGGGCAAGGACTTGATCAGGGCAACACACTTCTCCTCCCTGAGCCCCGGTACCTGCCAGTCAAAATCGGTTTCATCCAACTGATTGAGCAGCGCCACCGGAATAAGCACAGAGACGCCGTCATCCTCGGCCGCCGGTTCAAAATGGTAACTCAGCTTGAGGCTGAGATTGCCCTGCTGCCAGCTGTCGGGGAAGTCCAATGCTGATACATGGGTGTCATCCCTTTGCATCAAGAGTTCGCGGCTGAAATTGAGCAGCTCAGGGGTCTCTCTCCTGGCCTGTTTCCACCAGGTGTTGAATTTGGGCTGGTTGTATATCCCTTGTGGAATGCGTTCATCGTAGAAGGCGAACAAGGCGTCTGTATCCACCAGAATGTCGCGCCGCCGCGACTTATGTTCGAGATCTTCCACCTCTTCGAGCAACGCCTGGTTGGCCTTGAAGAAGGCTTCATTGCAGCGCAGCTCACCCTCGGCCAGAGCCGAGCGAATAAAGATTTCCCGAGCCTTAACCGGCTCCAGCGGGCCAAACTGTACCCGGCGGCGGTTGACTATGGTGAGGCCATAGAGCACCTGATTTTCCAGGGCGATCACACTGCCCTGTTTGGCTTCGAAATGGGGCTCGTTGTGCTGCTTCTTGACCAGATGCGCCGCCAGAGACTCGAGCCATACAGGATCGATACGGGCGCAGGTACGGGCGAACAGGCGTGATGTTTCGGTAAGCTCGGCCGCCATAATCCACTTGGGGCCCTTCTTGGCCAGCGGCGAGCCGGGAAACACAAAGAAGCGCCGGTTGCGGGCCCCCAGATACTCGTTGTCTTTATCCTTGAAGCCGATATGGCTCAGCAGCCCCGAAAGCAGCGCCTGGTGCAGCGGCTCATATTCGGCGGCCTGACTGTTGAGGCGCCACTTAAGGTCGTGCACACTCTGACGCAGCTGGGCATAGAGATCCTGCCATTCGCGAATACGCAAATAGGCCAGATACTCGGCCTTCACCTGCTTGCGGAACTGGCTGGATGACAGGCTCTTCTGTTGCTCTTTGAGGTACTGCCACAGATTGAGCCAGGCAACAAAGTCGGAGTCTTTGTCGGCAAAACGGCGATGGGCTTCATCGGCGGCCTGTTTCTTCTCATGTGGCCGCTCGCGGGGATCCTGAATCGATAACCCGGCAACAATCACCATCACCTCATGCAGACAGCCAAGCTTATTGGCCTCAAGCACCATGCGGGCCAAGCGGGGATCGACCGGGATCTTCGCCAGATCGCGCCCGAGCGGGGTCAGTTTCAGCGCCCCTTTGTGCTTGCTCACCGCCTGCAACTCTTCTAGCAGCAGGAAACCGTCGCGGATATGGCGCGGATCCGGTGGCTGAATGAAGGGGAAGCCCTCAATGTCACCCAGGCCTATGGCCAACATCTGCAGGATCACGGATGCCAGGTTGGTGCGCAGAATTTCAGGATCGGTAAACGCCGGCCGATTGATAAAGTCCTGTTCGTCATAGAGGCGAATACAGATCCCCGGTCCAACCCGGCCGCAACGTCCCTGGCGTTGATTGGCACTGGCCTGGGAGATGGGCTCAATCGGCAAACGCTGCACCTTGGTGCGATAGCTGTAGCGGCTTATCCTGGCAGTACCTGGGTCGATAACATAGCGGATCCCGGGCACAGTCAGCGAGGTTTCGGCCACGTTGGTGGCCAATACAATGCGCCGTCCTGGATGCGGCTTGAATACCTTGGACTGCTCGCCGTATGACAAACGGGCATAAAGCGGCAAGATCTCGGTATCGCGCAGGTTACGCTTTTTCAGCTGCTCGGCGGTATCGCGGATTTCGCGCTCGCCGTTCATGAAAATCAGAATGTCCCCCGGGCCTTCGCGACAGAGTTCATCGACGGCGGCAAAGATGCCGTCCATCAGATCCAAGTCGGCGTCGTCATCCTGCAACAGGGGGCGATAGCGGGTTTCCACCGGATAAGTGCGGCCGGACACTTCCACCACGGGCGCATTGTCAAAGTGCCTGGAAAAGCGCTCCACATCTATGGTGGCCGAGGTGATGATCAACTTGAGATCCTGGCGCTTTTGCAAAATTTGCTTCAGATAACCCAGAATAAAGTCGATGTTGAGACTGCGCTCATGGGCCTCGTCTATGATGAGGCAATCATACTGACTGAGCCATTTATCCGATGCCAGTTCTGCCAGCAGGATACCGTCTGTCATCAACTTGATATAGGAGTCCTGGGAAACCGCATCGGCGAAACGAACCTTAAAACCCACCGCCTGACCCAGCTCTGTCTTGAGTTCATCGGCAACCCGGCTGGCCACGCTGCGGGCCGCCAGCCGTCTGGGCTGAGTGTGGCCAATCAGACCACGGCTGCCAAGCCCCAAGTCGAGACAGATTTTGGGCAGCTGAGTGGTCTTGCCCGAGCCGGTCTCACCGGCCACTATCACCACCTGATGATTGATGATGGCCGAGGCGATTTCATCGCGTTTTTGTGACACCGGCAGCTCATCCGGATACTCGATGACAGGTCTGTCTGCCAGCCTTTGCTGCGCCCTTTCATAAGCCTGCAGCGCGGCTTCACTGAGCTCGGCGAGTTTTTGCTGTTTGGCTTCTGAGTCGGGGCTTTTTTTCAAGCGAAACAAGCTGCGGCGAATGCGCGCCGCATCGGCCTGAAAGCAGAGATCCAGATATTCGCGGGAGAGTGGGTGCAGCTTAGCGTTCAAAACCTGTGTCCATTGGGATCAAAAACGGCGATCCTAACAAGGATACGCCGTCTTGGGTATGCTTACTGACTGATAACACCCAAATTTCAGTCAAATCAAGCGTTGTTGTCAGGCCGGAGTCAAATAACACTGCTGCATATAGATGTTCATGGCCTTGAGCACATTGGTACGGTTGATGGTTCCCACCACCCGGCCATCTTCCACCACTGGGTATATTTTCGGCTTCTGCCCCAGCATCTGCTCGGCCAACTGCAATATGCTGTCATCCGGCCTGACCCAAAGAACATCGGCGCGCATACAGTCGCGCACCACGGCGGTCAGATCGCAGTGATAACTGCTCTTGAGCATGGCGGCCATACAGTCTTGCTGTGACAAAAAGCCCACCAGACTGCCGCCGGCATCCACCACGGGCGCCCCACCCTTATTGGCCTCAAGCAGTTTTTCCACCGCAGTGGCTATCGACATATCCGCCTTCAGCAACACAGGCTGACGGTCCATATGATCACGTATTTTTATCGAATCCATAGCTTTCCCCAAGTTCAAAACGGCTTCATTGTTCAGTGTAGCCAATATTTTGCCCTTGGGGTTCAAGGCAGCAGCGATTGCCTCAATCCAAAATTTTAGTTATCCCGCCAGATCATCACTTCCGCCGCTTGATTGCTCTTGCGCCAGGCACGGTACATACCTTCGGTGTTGAACGGTGTTGCCACATTGCCTCTTTGGTCAATGGCGATCACCCCGCCACTGCCGCCGGCTGAGATCAGCCGCTGATTGATCACTTCATCGGCGGCCTGCAAAATCGATTTTTGCTGATACTTGGCCCTGGCGCAGATATCGCCGGCCACATGGAAACGGATAAAGTACTCACCGTGGCCGGTCGCCGAAACGGCGCAGACACCGTTCTCGGCATAAGTGCCGGCACCTATTACAGGTGAATCACCGATGCGGCCATAACGTTTGGCTGTCATGCCGCCGGTCGAGGTCCCGGCTGCCAGGTTGCCCTGCTTATCCAATGCCACTGCGCCAACGGTACCGAACTTGTAATCAAGATCCAGAGGACTAAGTCGCGCCTGAAAGTCTTTATTGGCTTCGGCGGCGTTGATTTTGGCCTTGGCATCGAGAAGCTGCTGATAGCGCGCTTCGCTGTCAAAGCGATTGCCGGGCACCAGCTCCATTCCCAACGTCAGGGCGAACTCCTCGGCGCCCGCCCCCGAGAGCATCACATGCTCTGACTTGTCCATCACGGCTCTGGCGAGATCGATTGGATGACGTATATGTTTAACCCCGGCCACTGCACCGGCATTCATGCTCTTGCCGTCCATAATGGAGGCATCCAGTTCATGAGCACCATCAAAGGTATACACTGCGCCGACTCCGGCATTAAACAAGGGACTGTCTTCCAGCACTCTGATGGCAGCCTGCACCGCCTCCATGCTGGCGCCGCCCTTATCCAGCACCTTATAACCGGCATTGACGGCTTCAGTCAGCTTGTCGCGGTAGGCTTTTTGCTGCTCTTCAGTCAAGGCCGCCTTGGAAATAGTACCGGCGCCACCATGAATGGCAATCGCAAAAGGAGCCTCGGCCGCCCAGGCCGGCAGCAACCCGGGCAACAGGAGTCCCAGGCTCAGGGCAAGAGTTTTTATTTTTGTTTTCATTGTATTGCTTCCATATTAACGACTGCTGCCTTTGTAACCATTTTATGCCTGGATGGCAATCTGTTACTTGCCTGAGCCAAGATCAGAGGCGACAATAGCAGCAATGTTACGCTAAGCAAAAGTTCTGATTTCCTTGACCAAATACAGTCGCTTTCCCGCGTATATCCTGAGTTTTGCGTCGATCATGCTGGCAAGCCCCCAGGTAGTGGCCGCCGATGATCCTCTGCTTAATCTCCGCATTGAAGGGGTTTCGGGCGAGCTTGAGAAAAATATCCGCGCACACTTGGGCAACTTTCCGGAGTCCAAGGTGCAGCGCCGTGCCTATCTATTTAATGTCAGCGACAGCGTTGAGGCCGCGCTGGAATCCATGGGTTATTACCATGGCAAGCTGGAACAAGAGCTCAAGGAAAGCGAACAAGGGCCGTGGGAGCTCAAGCTCACTATCACTCCGGGAGAAGTTACCCGTCTGCAGTGGGTCGATATCCGCCTCGAAGGCGAAGTACTCAACGACCCCTGGATCAACCGCTGGCTCAGTCAGGTCAAGGTCAAACCCGGCGATCCCCTCAACCACGGCGATTATGAACAGATAAAGTCGCAGCTTATTTCGCTGGCGCTGGCCCGGGGCTATTTTGATGGCCATTATCAAAAATCAGAGATCCGCGTTAATCGCGATCTCAATCTGGCACAGTTCAACCTGTATTTTGACTCGGGCAAGCGTTACCAATTTGGCGAAGTAAGCTTTGAAGGCCACAGCCTGCAGCCGCAATTGCTCGATGACTTGTTGCCATTCAAACCCGGCGCGCCCTACAGTACCCGCAAGCTCACGCGGCTCAATCAGGAGCTGCTGGATACCGGCTATTTTGCCAATATCAAGGTGTTGCCCCAAATCGACAAGTTGACAGAAGACAGCATCCCGGTACGGGTCGAATTGACCCCAAGACCGGATCACTCCATTGAGCTGGGTCTGGGTGCCGATATCGGCTCCAGCACAGACAGCAGCCTGGATCCCAGGGTCCGGGTGACCTGGCGCACCCCACAGATTAACAGTTACGGCCATTCCCAGGAGACCAGCATAGAGTGGTCGAGAGACAGACCCAAATTCCTCTCTACCTATACTATTCCCCTGACTCATCCTTTGGATGATCAGCTCAAGATCCGCGTCGGTCTGCTGAGGGACAAATACGGCGTAACTCAGGACTATGTTCCTGAGGACAGGGACTTTAGCAATACAGGTCAGTTGGAATCGACCAAGAAGCTTCTCGGGGTTGGCCGCAGCAAACGCCTGCATAACGGTTGGCTGCTGAGCTACTCGCTGGAAGCGATTCAGGAAAGCTACACCCAGTCGGATATTGATTATGATCCTGGATTTTTGCTGTTTGGTACCACGCTGTCCAAGACCATACGCGGCGATAACAGCCTGGATCCCAAGTCGGGTTTCCGGCAACTTTACAGTATTGAATATGCCGATCCTTCACTGGGTTCAGAGATCCGCCTGACTCGGATGCAGGCCAAATTCAAATGGATTGAGACTTTCTTTGAAAAGCACAGATTTGTTTCCCGTCTTGATCTCGGGGTCAACCTGGCGGCCGAAGGCGATCTGGCCTTGATCCCGCCGTCGCTGCGTTACTTCGCCGGTGGCGATCAGAGTATTCGTGGTTACAGCTATCAGGAACTTGGGCCTCACTTGGATTACACCAATGATCAGGGCGGCCTTTCACGGGAAGTGGTCGGTGGCCGCTATCTGGCGGTCGGTAGCCTGGAGTATCAATACTACCTGACTCCAAGCTGGCGGCTGGGTACCTTTGTCGACGCAGGTAACGCCTTTGATGTCAGTCAATTTGAACCTGTGGTTTCCGTGGGCGGTGGTATTCACTGGATATCCCCCATAGGCCCCATCAAACTGGATGTGGGCTTTGGCCTGCACGAATCCGATGCCGAAGACAGGCCCTGGCGTATTCACCTGACCATGGGGACAGAATTATGAGCCAAGCCCCAATGCCACAGGAACCCAACCCAAGCAGCAAGCAAGTGGCGAAAAAGACGCGCCCCCTGTGGCTCAAGTCCTTGAGGTGGTTCACCCGCACACTTTTGTATATCCCGCTCGGCTTGCTGGTGCTGTTGGCACTCTTGCTGGGCACGGCACCCGGGAGCCATTTGGCGGTATTTCTTGCCAGTGCTCTGGTGCCGGATCTTGAGCTGGAATATGCTTCCGGCACCCTGAACCGGGAGCTGCAACTCAAACAAGTACACTGGCAGATGGACGGCATCAGTGTTGATGCAGATGCCGTTACCCTTGCCTGGCAGCCTGCCTGCCTTTTGCAAAAGCAGTTATGTGTCGATGCCCTGGAGTTGACAACAACCCGGGTCGACATAGACACCAAGGCCTTCGCCTCAGATTCAGCCTCTGAGGAAGAAGCGCCAAGCTCGGGAGAGCTAGTACTGCCCTTTGGCATCAGCCTGAAACAAGCAAGCATCACGGATATTCAAGTGCGGGTCGATGAGATGCATTTTGATGCTGCGGCATTGAATACAGCAGCCAATTGGCAGGAAAGTGGTTTGCAGATCATCCAGCTTGAAAGTCGCGGGCTCAGCGTGCTGATCCCTGAGGCTAATGCGGCAGAAGCGCAAGCGACAGACAAAGACAAATCAGCCGCAGTGGCCAAGCAACAAAAAGCGGCACCAAAGAGTGAGACTGATGAATGGGCGCTGGCGCAGATGCCAAACGTTGCCATGCCCTTCCCCATCTATTTAAAGCATGCCGAGCTAAAGGACTCACGCCTGCAGATCATGGGGCGGGATGATAGGTTTGAGGAACTGCGTCTCAGCGCCAGCTACATTGGCGCTGAGCTGCGAGTCAACGAGTTTTATGCCAAACACACAGATGCCAGTCTGTCGCTGGAAGGTGAACTGACTCTGGATAAACATTGGCCCATGGCACTGACGGTACAACTGGAGTTACAGCGTTTACCTGAACTACCGGGACTCGAACAGCAACAGCTGGATCTCGCCCTCAAGGGAGATTTCAGCGACTTGCAGCTCAAGGCCAAACTCAGTGGCGAGCAGAGCCTGGCACTCAATGCCAGCGTCAATCTCGCCAACCCTGAACTGCCATATTCAGTGAACATCTCAGAAGGGGAACTGCATTGGCCCTTTGATCTGGCTCAGTACAGTGTCAGCGAACTGGCGTTGGAAAGCCGCGGCAGCCTCAAGCAACAGGCCGCCAGTGTGGTCGCTCAGATAAGCACTCCCTTCTACCCTGAGCTCAGCCTCAATACCCGCCTGGCGCATCAAGGCCAAAGACTCAAGATTGAAGAGTTCAACAGTGACAGCAGTGCCGGTAAACTTGTACTCCAGGGTACGCTGGATTACGCCGATGGCATCGCCTGGGATGCAAATCTTGCGCTTTCACACTTCAACAGCGGCGCAATAACCCTGCCTTCTACCGAAGAAGCTGCGAAGGAAAAAGACCCAAATAGCCAAGTTGCCCACAACAAGCGTAAGAGTGACAACGAGGCAACAAGTGCACAAAGCCAAGCTGACGAGGGCAAATCTGAAGAAAGTCTGGCGGTAGATACGCCGGTGATCCCGTCCAGCGATATCAGCGGACAGCTGGCCAGCAGTGGTCGCTGGCAGGATAGCAAGTGGCGAGTGAGTCTGAAGCAGACCCAACTTCAGGGCTCATTGGACCGCCTGCCCTTTGAACTGACTGGCGATCTGGATATAGATGATTCGCTGCAGCTCAGCAGCCAGGGATTATCGCTGCGGGCGCTCAATACCCGCCTGGACCTTTCCGGCAGCGCCAAAGAGCAATGGGATCTCAGTGCCACGCTGGACGTGCCCGATTTCAATCTCTGGCATCCCGAGGCTTTCGGTGCTTTGACAGCCGATATCCAGGTGGTGGGCGATGCCAAACACCCGCAGGTACAGCTCAAGGCCAATACCCAGAGCATCAGATTTGGCGATCTCAAACTCAGCGGCAGTCAACTCAAGGCGCTCTATGCACCGCTGGATCTGCATGAGTTTGCCCTATCGCTGAAGACAGGTGAATTTGACGGCGCAGGTATTCATCTCGATGGCATCACTCTCAGAGCCAAAGGTAATGAACAGCAACAGAAACTGGGGCTGGAAACCGAGGGCGATCTGCAGCTGGATACTGCCATCCACAGCAAGCTGGATCTCGCCAAACAAAAGGCCAAGGTGGAACTCAGCAAATTCAACTTGGGATCCGTTCTGGGGCTGTGGCAGCTTGAACAAACAGTGTCACTGGACTGGGATCTCAAGCAGAACCGTGGTGAACTCAGTGGCTTTTGTTTGAGTCACCCATCCAGCAGACTCTGCCTGACCGATAATGTTAGCCTCAGTGACAAGGGTGACGCCAAGTTGCATTATCAGGGGCAACCCGGGCAACTACTCGCCAAGCTGTTACCCGAGCAGTTCAGCTGGCAGGGTGACGCCTTGATGGATGCCGCCATCGCCTGGAAACCCGGCGCGCGTCCGCAGGGTAAGCTCGACTTCCAGTTGGCTCCCGGGAAACTCAGCCTTAAACGCAAACAGCAAGCCAGTGCCAGCGTCGACTATCAGGCGTTGAAACTCAACGCCACCCTGGATGATGATGCGCTGAGAAGCCATATTCTGTTCAATTCCGATGCTCTCGCCCGCTGGGAAAGCCAGCTGGATATCAAGGTCACTCCGGATCGCAGCCTCAGTGGTTACGTCAATATTGAAAAAATCAATCTACAACTGCTTGGCCAGTTCATGCCACAACTTGAAACCATTGAGGGTTTACTCGGCGCCAACCTGAAGTTGGCTGGCAGCCTCAACAACCCAGAGCTCAGTGGTCAACTTAACCTACACGATGGAGCCCTGGCCAGTACAGTCAACCCCACTAGACTGGAGCAGATATCACTGGATATGGCCTTTGCCGGCCAAACCGCCGAGCTCCAGGGCCAGTGGATGATGGGCAGTGGCCAGGCGAACCTCAGCGGTCAACTGCGCTGGCCTGAAGGACAATTCAGCGGTGATATCCAGCTCAAGGGGCAAGAGCTCGGTGTCATTCAACCACCACTGGCGATTGTCAATGTCAGCCCGGATATTCAACTGCATTTCAGCCCGGACGCGCTCGATATCAAGGGTGAGGTCAAGGTGCCTTCCGGCAATATCAAGGTGGTGCAACTGCCGGCCGGAGGGGTGAGCGTATCATCCGATGTGGTATTCAGCGACTCTATTTCCGAGCAGGAGACCAAGGCATCCTCCATGGCCTTGAGCGCCGATCTGAATATTGATGTCGGTGATAAGCTGGCTATCGATGGTATGGGTCTCAAAGGGATGTTGGTGGGTACCTTACGGATGCAGCAATCGCCGCAGAAGCCGCCGCAACTCTTTGGTGATATCAAGGTAGTTAACGGCAGCTATAAATTCATGGGGCAGACGCTGAAAATTGCCACAGGTGCGGTGCAGTTTGTTGGGCCTATGCAAATCCCCAACCTCAATATCGAGGCTATCCGGGAGATCCGCGATGAAGATGTCACCGCCGGGGTACGTATTACAGGCACTCCCAACAAACCGATAGTGACCCTGTTTTCCAACCCTGCCAAGGAGCAGGCCGAAATCCTCTCCTATATTGTTCAGGGTAAAGGTTTTGGCTCCGGCAATGAGCAAAACAACTCATTGATGATGGGCGCAGCGCTGTCGCTGAGCTCCCAGGTCGATGGCGGCGCCATTTCCAGCCTGGGCGACACGGCGGCCGGCCTGGTGGAGATGTTTGGCTTCTCCAATGTGCAGTTGGATACCAATGATGATGGTAAAGTCGCCATCAGCGGCTATATTGGCAAAGATTTGATGATCAAATACGGTGTCGGTGTATTCAATCCGGGTTATGAAATGACGGTACGCTACTATCTGTTGTCGCAGCTCTATCTGGAAAGTGTATCCGGCACTCTGGGCCAGTCACTGGATATCTACTACAGCTTTGATCTTTAAGCTGTAAACACTCATGGTAGCGGATGTCAGCCTTGCGGGCATCCGCTACTTATCCCATCCGGCCTGGACATAAAATGCGACTTAAAGCCTAACTAGCTGTCCCTGCAGCTCCAAACCCAAAATGCAGACATAAAAAAAGCGCCCTGAGGGCGCTTTTCAACATCCAATTATCGATTAAGCGTAAACGAAGTCTACGTGCTCGATCATTGGCTTGAACGCGTGACGCTGCATAGCCTGAGCGCGTACTTTAACCTCTTTACCGTCCAGAACTATGGTCAGATCGCTGGTGTAGAAGTCATCGTTGGTTTGGATGTTGATGATATCTTTGTGCTCGAACACAATAGCAACGGCTTCTTTGCCGGCGCCATAGATAACGGCTGGAACTTTCCCGTCACGACGCAGGCGGCGGCTCGAACCTTTCCCAATCTCAGTGCGGGTTTGTGCTGGAATAGTGTAAGACATAATAATACTCTTTTGATAGTCAATAACTGGAACTGGCCACTATTTTCGACCAATAGCGGCCTTCATATAAAGCGGGCGAATACTAGCACAGAGGTAACTGAGCAGACAAGCTGATTTACCCTTTACAGGTAAAAGTGAAGTCAATTTCTCTCTCCCGCTGTTGCTCATCTGTAACATCTGTAATCATTAAGAAAAGCCATTGCTTAGCAGAGGTTTTACCCTGATCGAGATCACAATTTTTCCATCGCCCTGCTGCTACCCTGCTTTCAGTAATCTGGTTTTATTACATGAAGCAGGCCGATGAACGCCAATCTGCAGCAACTGATACGGGATGATAGCCTGTGCTATAAACTGGCAGCGGAACTCCATTACCTGATCGAACATGCTCCGTTTCAACAGGAGAAGCTCGACCTGATTTTATTGGAGTTTCTCGCCTGTAATCAGCAGAAAAGCGGCCATCTGTTACATTTGATGCGTGCCTGCAACTGCCCGGATCTTATCGAGCAATTGAGCTCAGACGCTCTCTTTTATGACAGACTCAACACCTTGGTCGCCGACTGGCAGCAAACCCGCGAGCTGTTACGTCTCAGATTGCAATTCAGCGAGCTGATGGCACTGCTTGAAGATAGAAAGCCCCGCGAACAGGGCTTTATCCGCAGGGCAGAAACCAATCTCTCTGTGCCGGAAAAACCTACCAGTTGCGCACCGGCCCGCAGTCAACGTGGACAAATCCCGACTTCGGATAATAGCCGACTCCCCCTAGTTTTAATGACAGGGCAGCCTCACGCAAAGTCTCAAGCTTAACTCCGGGGATCGCGATATCCATTGCCATACCCCGCATATGGTAACTCTTCTTGGCTACGCCGTTACTCTTGCCGGCCAGCATGGCGTTGGTTTTAGGCGAGCGATAACCTGAAATCACATGGATCTCTTCAGAAACCGACAGCGTCTGCTGCAGGTTGAACAGGAGATCGAACAGGCGTTTATCCATAGGGGCCGCCAAATTCAGCCGATGATCTCTCAGCAGATGGCTGAACTGCGACAGAGTGTTACTCTGATAATGACCGTCTTTCCAATAAGTCCCATCGCCACGCTCCCCTGTATGCCGGTTATAAAAACTCAGATATCGACTACCTTTAGTAGACCGACTCGCCATCGCTTTTGAAGGAAGCATAGAAACCATTGCCGCGCCGCCAAGGCCCATCAACAACTGCCTACGGGCAGGACATACTACTGACACTTATTCACCTTGCACAAAAAACAACCACAAGGCGGCAAATTATACGGGATTAACGCCAAGGTCAAGCGCCGATTTAGAGGCAGCGCCGCGGCCTTTTGAGATGAAATAGACAGAAATCGAGATAATTCCTTGCACCACATTAAGTTAGTAAAGCTTGGGTTCGGCGCCCCAAAGATACTGTTTCTCAAGGACGCAGCAAATGCTCTTCACGTCCCTGACGCTGCTCTGCCTTGTGGGCCAATTCAGTATTCCTTATTGTCTGCGCCCCAAGAGCCACCTTAACTCCCGGGCTCAATTGATAGATGTCACTGCGAAATTGCGCTCTTTCCCGCTCATCCATCCACGCAGTCCAATAAACCAGATGAACAGGCAGGCGCTGCTCAAAGGCAAACCATTGAGTGGTTTGATAGTCACTTTGCATCCGCTGCCAGGTTCTCTTGTCCCGCACCAGATTATTGGCCATCCAGGACGCCAACTCTTCCACCTTGTCGACCCGGATACAACCGGAAGACAGGGCTCGATTGGCTTTGGCAAACAGATGCTTGTCCGGTGTGTCATGCAGATAAACATTAAAGCCATTGCTGAAATGGAACTTGTAGCGTCCCAAGGCATTATCGGCGCCCGGTTGTTGTACCAAACGATAAGGGAAACGGCCACTCGCCTCTTTTTGCCAGGCTTCGGCGCTCTCTTCCACTCTATTGCCCTGATAGTCATAGACATTGAAATGCCGCTGCTGCAGATATTCACCATCCTTGCGGATCTGCGGCAGTAAGTCGCGCCTCAGTATACCCCTTGGCACAGTCCAGGTAGGATTTAAAACGATATTGGATACCTCACTGCTGAGCAGTGGTGTTTGCCGATAGGGTTTGCCGACTATGACCCGGGAGCGTAACTGCACCTGGTTGTCATCCACCAGAGTCAACTCAAACGCCGGGATATTCACCAACAGATAGCGCTTTCCCAATTGCTGCTTGTAGACGGTGCGGGCGACGAAGTTGCCGGCCAGCATGCGGGCACGTTGCAATGGTTCAGTATTGAGCCAACGCAGCGTATCAGGGCCTATGATGGCATCGGTTTTAAGCCCATGACGGGATTGAAACGCTTCTACCGCCGAGGCCAGCTGCGGTGAATAAACCTTGTTATCGCCCGGCTCGCTGCTGAGATCGCCAAGCCAATATAGACGCTTCGCAATTGTTGGGATCAGCAGATGACTGTCGCCAGGGCGTAACCAACCACCGGGATCCAACCTGGGCCATTGATGCCGCTCAGCGAGCCAAATCAGATAGCGGATCCGGCTGCTGGTTGCCAGATAGTCGTCTTCCTGAGGTTCCAGCGCCAGCGCCCGGCTGAGCGAATTGGCGTCAAGGGGTAGCGTGTTGAAGGCCAAAGGAACGCCACGACGCTTCCAGAAGGCCGCAATATCCTGTTCAATCCCCTCGCGCAACTCCAGTTGAAGGTTAAGATCGCCGCGGCTCATGGAACGTAAATCATCGGCAAACTCCTGCCCTTCAGGCAGCAGAGCCAGCAACTGCAGCTGATTATTCAGGATCCTGATAGCGGCATCATCGGCTTTAACTGCATATGCCGCGCCGCTGAGGAGCAGAATGATCAGTAAAGGCATTAACACGCGCTTTGTCATATCGGCCTCCCGGGACATAAGCTCAATTATGGCAAATATGCGCCGTGATTCGATGATATTTTGCTGACAATTGGCTGAACGACCCTTGATTAACATAGGACATTGGCAAGTCAATGATTATTAGCGATTGATAATTAATCACTTATCAGCACAAGCCTGTGATCATGGAGATTATTCTGATATAAAATCCTGCCAAAGCAGTAACAGGCAATATAATGAACAGACAAATGCTCATTCGGCAGATGGCCGAAAGACAACAGATCTCGCAGGCTCAAGCCAAAGTGCAACTGCAGCATATTCTGGCTAGCCTTACCCAGGCACTCAGTGAAGGCGAGAAGGTTTATCTGCCGCAGTTTGGCACTTTCGAGCTCAGATACCACCTTCCCCGCAACGGCCGTAACCCACAAACCGGTGAACCTTTGGAGATTGCCGGCAGCAATCAGCCTAGCTTTAAGGCTTCCCCTTCGCTGAAACAGGCTCTGCAGCCAGAGTAATACGTTCTCGGGGCAGGCTCTCTGCCCCCTGCATCAATAGTCATGCTTGTTTCCGGCCAAAGATATCAATACTGACGCTTGTTTCTGACAGTTGAACCGGGATTTGATGTGATAAAAGTCAGCAGCTATTAACGAACGTAAACTTGGTATGAAAACAAGGGCTAAGTCTGCTTCTAGTGACTTTAAGGGAATTCAATTTAGGGGGATTAAATTTGGAGGCGCGACCCGGAGTCGAACCGAGATCGACGGATTTGCAATCCGCAGCATA